>JAUIIF010000809.1 GCA_030431945.1 Bacteroidia bacterium
CGACTTCTGCGTCCAGTACGGCTGGTCAGTGTTTCCTGACGGGCGGCTGGCCATCAGCCATCCGGACGGGCTGACCCTGTTTCATCCAGACAGCCTGCGTGAAGATGCTTACCTCCCTCCTGTTTTGCTGACTGAAGTACAGCTTTTTAATCAGCCCGTACCCGTTTCCGGAGGAGTAGCGGATAGCCTGGAGGGGGCCTTCCGCCTTCCGCTCGCCCCGCACCTACTGACTTCCCTGCACCTGCCACCGGGCCAAAATTTTCTCAGTCTCTCCTTTGCCGCTCCGGAGTTCCGGCCCTTTCGGTCTCCGAATTACAGCTGGCGCATGACCGGCATCCAGGAAACGTGGGTGACTACCAATGGGCGTAACTATCTATCGTTCCCAAAGCTTCCACCGGGGAAATACACCCTGGAAATAAGAGCGGGAGATGCCTACGGCAACTGGTCTGCGCGTATTCGCCGGCTCGAGATAGTCCTGGCCTACCCCTGGTATCAGCGCAGCTGGGCATACGGGCTCTTTTTCCTGCTTGCGGCAACAATGCTTTTCGCGGGCCTCCGGTTTTTTGAACGGCAACGGCAGCGGGTAGAAACCGCGCGGCAGCAAGAGCGTGAAGAGCTGCGCCGCCGGTCTGCCCGCGATTTTCATGATGAAGCCGGGAACCACCTGAGCCGGGTCAGTTTATTGACGATGCTGGCACAAAGGAAGCTGGAAAATAACGATGCGGATGCGCGGACGCAGGTGCAAGGAATGTTGCACGAGATCAGCAGTAACACGCAGGTACTCCGGGAGGGCATGCGTGATTTTATCTGGGCGCTGGACCCCGACAACGACAACGCCCGGGAACTTGCCTTACGGCTCAAGCGCTTCGGGCAAGACCTGTTCGCCCATCATCCTGCGTCCTTCATTGCCGGGCCTTTTTCCGCTACGCTGGCGACCGTTTCTCTACGTGCTGATGAACGGCGGCACCTCATCCTGTTAACCAAAGAGGCCATGCACAACAGCCTCAAGCACGCCCCGACGGCAAGTAAACTGTGCCTGAAGATAGAGGTGCAGGACAAGCTGCTGCACCTGACCTGGTCTGATAACGGCCCTGGCTTCAACGCGGATGAAGACGACCCGGGGATGGGCTTAAAAAGTATGCGGACGCGGGCAGAAAAACTTGGAGCCCGCCTTAGCCTCTCCAGTGAAAATGGCTGCACCATTTCCGTACGCCTTCCCCTATCCCCCAAATGAGGGATAGACAGCCCGGGGGCTGATCCTTAATTTTAAGCAGCAGCTTCGATTCACGACAGCTGCCCCTTCTCAATCTTACTTGTATGGCTCGCTCTTCCTCCTCTCCGCCGCCGCTTGATCTGATTATTGTCGAGGATGATCCTCAAATTCGTGACTTATTAGGCATTTTGCTCAACGGTTCTCCCGGTTTTTGGTGTAGGCAGACTTTTGCGACCGGCGAAGACTTACTGGCAGCCCTCCCCGGTCTTCCCGCCGGATTAATTCTGATGGATATCGACCTTGGCCGCGGCATTAACGGGATTGAAACCTTGCGGCGGGTTCGGGCCGTCCGGCCGGACCTGGAGGTGGTCATGTTAACCGTCCACGAAGACGCCGATGCCGTTTTCCAGGCCCTTTGTGCGGGGGCCATCGGCTACCTGGTTAAAGGTATCTCTCCGGTTGATTTGCTTGCTGCACTCCGTGCAGCTGCGGAAGGGGGAGCACCGATGAGTCCGCAGATTGCCCGCCGGGTGATTAAGACCTTTCACGTCGGGCCCGAAAACCCACTTACTCCGCGGGAACGGGAAGTACTGCGCCTCCTTTGTGATGGCGACAGTTACCGGCAAATTGCGGAGCAGCTGCACGTTTCGGGGCATACCGTCCGTAGCCACATCAAAAATATTTACGAAAAACTGCACGTACATAGCC
>JAUIIF010000810.1 GCA_030431945.1 Bacteroidia bacterium
CCCCCCCCCCCCGCAACAGCAGGGCGCGCAGCGCAGCCGTTGGGCATGACGCCAGAGGTGGCGGGCCGCCGCGGGAGCCCCCCGAGGGCCGGGGCCGGGAGCGTAGCGAAGGCACCGGTCACGCGCAGCGGCCCATCTATTCACCCAAGGTTTTTAAGCCATCTCTGCCGCTGAGCAGCACCAGCTTACTATCTTCGCGCTGACATTCAAACCTAAGACCGTTCCACTACGTTACGTACCAACTTGCAGCGCCCTGAAAATCCGCTGCGTTCCAGACGAACCCCGGCTACCACATGTTGATTACCTCATTTTTACATAGTTTCGGGCAGTACGTACTGCTACTGAAATCCGCCGTTGCCCGGCCGGAGCGCTTCTCCATGTACTACAAGGAGACCATCCGCCAGATGGATGCCATCGGCGTTGGTTCCGTTTTCATCGTCCTGCTGATTTCCGTTTTCATCGGCATGGTGACGGCAGTACAGTTTGCCGACCAGCTGGGCGACAGCTTCATCCCCAAGTACTACATCGGTTACATCGTGCGGGATATTACCATCATCGAGATGGCGCCCACGATCACCTGCCTGGTCCTGGCCGGTAAGGTTGGTTCTAACCTCGCCGCCGAAATCGGCGGCATGCGCCAGAAAGAGCACATCGATGCCATGGAAATCATGGGCGTAAACACGGCAGCTTACCTCATCATGCCTAAGCTGATCGCCGCCGTCATTGTCATCCCTATGCTGGTAGCCATCTCTGCTTTCGTCAGCATCATCGGAGGGTACATCGCCACGGTGTTGCCGGGCGACTTATCGCACACAGAATACGTCCTGGGCCTACGGGCATTCTTCGTGAAACGGTACGTCTTCATGATGTTCGTCAAAGCCGCCGTTTTTGCCTTCCTGCTGACTTCCGTAAGTTGTTACCTGGGTTATTACGTGAAGGGCGGAAGCATTGAACTCGGCGAGGCAAGTACCAATGCCGTAGTGATCTCTAACGTCCTGATCCTGCTCTTTGACTTCCTCATTGCCCTGTTGCTTACTTAATAATCCCCACAGATATGATTCGCACGGAAAACATCCAGAAATCGTTCGGGGATAATCACGTCCTCAAGGGCATTACCACCGAATTCTACGCCGGCAAGCCTAACCTGATCATCGGCAGCTCCGGTGCCGGTAAGACGGTTTTGCTAAAATTGCTGATCGGCCTCTTTACGCCTGATTCCGGGACGGTTTATTACGGCGATACAGACCTTTTCAGTCTCAGCCCCAAGGAAATCCGGGCCATCCGGATGCGGGTAGGCATGCTTTTTCAGGGCAATGCCCTGTTTGACTCCATGACCGTGGAAGAAAACATCCGCTTCCCGATGGATATGTTCACCAAACGATCCATCAAGGAGAAAAAGATGCGGGTCAACGAGTGTCTTGAGATGGTCAATATGGAAGGCATCAACGACCGCTACCCTTCGGAGGTTTCCGGTGGTATGCAGAAACGCGTCGGCATTGCCCGGGCCATGGTGCTGGAGCCCGATTACCTGTTTTGTGATGAACCTAACTCTGGCCTCGATCCCCAGACGTCTATTCTGATCGATGAGCTGATCTGCGATCTTACCAATTCCAATAACATCACGACCATCATCAACACCCACGATATGAATTCGGTAATGGGGATCGGGGATAACATTCTCCTGATGAAGGATGGTCACGTCGCCTGGCGTGGCGACAAATCCCAGGTACTGGAAAGTAATAACCAGACTTTGGAAGATTTCATCTTTGCCAGTCCTTTCCTCCGCCGCCTGCGGGCGGATGCCCTGAAGCAACGGCACGGCGGGGAGGCAGATGGATAAACTGACATTTTTGGGTGGTAAACGCATTAGCAAGTCACTACCGGTAATCGGGCTAGCAAAGTGCTGTACCGCGTAGGG
>JAUIIF010000106.1 GCA_030431945.1 Bacteroidia bacterium
CGTGGTCAGGATTGGGAGATGATCGTCGCACGGCTCCGGGAAAAGGTACTCGGCCTGCTCCAACAACAATTATTGGCACCTGCGTCCGCGCCCGGTGCAGCAGTGCCGCTGGAAGCATTGATCGAGGAGGAGCGCATTGTCACCCCGCCTGACATCGAGCATTTAACGGGGTCTCACCAGGGGGCATTGTACGGAACAAGCAGCAATAATACGATGGCTGCATTTCTGCGCCACCCCAATTTTAGCAGCCAGATAAAGGGCCTGTACTTCCTGGGGGGAAGCGTACATCCCGGCGGTGGTGTTCCCCTCTGCTTACTTTCGGCTAAAATAACGGCGAACCTGATTGCTGAGGACTGAAAAACCCGTACCTCCGGAGAAGGAGGTACGGGCAAAAACGATTCAAATATTTGCTACAATTGGAATAGTCTACTGTTTCATGATTCGCCGGGTACTGGTGGTGCCGTTTGCCAGGGCAACCCGGAGCAGGTAGACCCCGGAGGGCTGGTCGCGCAAATCCAGGCGAACGCTTTCCTTAACCGGCCGGCGCAGAACGATCTGACCGGATAGGTTATACAGTTCAAGCTCGGTACCGGGAACAATATTTTCAGTGGTGATACGGACGTTGAGCACGTCTGCCGTAGGGTTCGGGAAGGCGGTAACCGAGACCACATCTTTGCTTGTAAGCTCCACGAGTCTGATGTCCGAAGGCGTTTCTATTCCATCAAGGTCACGTTGAACGAGGCGGTAGAAATAACGGTCTGCGCCACTGATTTGGTCGTCTATGAATTGATAGTCAGCTCCTTGTTCGGCTACTGCCGCAGCCGGTACCAGGGCCAGGTCTACGAACTTACCGTCGGGTGTGGCACTGCGCTGAATAACGAAGCCTTCGTTATTTTCCTCGTGCGTTGTTGTCCAGTTCAGCTGGTTGGCTGCCCCGATGTTGTTGGCGGAGAAGTCCTGCAGCTTTACGGGCAGGAACAGGTCCTCTACACCCAGGGAGTAGTACCCTTCAAGAGACCGGAAGGAAGTAATGACGGCGAGGCCTCCTGGAATTTCCTCGACAAAGAGATAGCTGGCTTCCGTGCGGGTATTGGATAAACCGGAGCAGACGAAGCTTTCTGTCTGGAAGGCAAGCAGGTCATCCCGATCGTAGCTGGTGGCAGCTTCAAAACCTTCTATTTCTGCATCGCTCAGGTACCAGGTAATTTCGAGTTGACTGTTGTTCCGGTCGTTGGAAGGCGTGATGCGGAAGGTTTTGTCCATGAAAATTCCGCCGGAACAGCGGTTCTTGCCTGTTCCTGAGGTGACGATGGCGACTTCCGTGCAACCGTAGTTAAAGCTGCTGTTGTTGGAAATTTTGGCAATGATGTTCCTGCCGTCCGGACTCAGGAAATAAAAGTTACTGTGTGGACCGAGTTCTTCTTCCACTTCCATTGTCGTAGTGCTGATGCCCGGAAAATCACCGGTAAGGGCTACATTTTCGAAAGAAAAACTGTAGGGGCTGCCGGCATTGGCATCGTTCCGCCAGCGCCAGCCAAGCTGGAAGTGGGTACCTTCCAGGAACTCCGGCAATACGGCACTGAAGTTGCCACTGGCAATACTGATAAAGGTGCCGACGAAGGGGTCAAAATCGGTGAAATCTGTCCAGGTTACGCCATCAAATGAATAGGCGAGGTTGCCGTAATCAAACGGTACAGCTTCTACTTCCAGACCGGATACGCCGCTGGGAACGTCCGTCTCGCCACCAGCGATCCAGTCGAAACTGAGGCTGAGGTCCTGCATGCCCCGGGCGTCGATTACCGGCGAGGCCAGGATGATGTCATTGTCCCCAACGCTGTTGTAGGTTGGCAGGCCACCGCCACCGATCGTGCTGATGCCTACGTAAGCACCACTGTTGGCGGAGCTGTACCAGCTGTTGGCCGTTCCGGTCATGGTCACTACGCTCCA
Source organism: Bacteroidia bacterium (assembly GCA_030431945.1). Taxonomy (GTDB): domain Bacteria; phylum Bacteroidota; class Bacteroidia; order Chitinophagales; family Saprospiraceae; genus Neolewinella. The sequence goes on from JAUIIF010000106.1 coordinate 1,948, forward strand.
GGCTGGCGGCAGGTTGTTGGCCCGCATCGTTTCGTAGAGTAGCGAGATGCCGGTGGCACCGGGAGAGAGTTCTACATCGTCGTCCATGAGGGTGACGACGTGGCGGTTATTTCCGGGAAGCAGAAGGGTGATGGTTTCATCTCCTTCAATGATGGCATCATCAAAAATAGCAATCTGGAAATCATGCACGGCAAAACCATTGGGGCCGGCGCGGAAGTTCGGATTGATGATTTGAAAGTCCTTGCCCCGGGTAGCGGTTCCGGTAACGGAAACACGACCGTTGCCAACAACGGCTGCCTGTACGGTGAAGATTTTACTTGCATCACAGGTGGAGTTGTCGGTAACGCGTTCACTGACGAATGACTGTTTGGACGTGAAGCCGGCAACTTGCTGGCAGTTGAAGGCGGGGCCTACACCCACGCCGTACCAGGAGTTGGTTACCTGCTGCTCAAAGTTGCCGCATTCGCCGCCGCCGGCTTCGGTCATGGTCCGCACAAAGGCAATCGAAGCCGCCCGCGCTTCGGCAAAGGTGGCGTTTGGCGTCAGTAGTAATTCAGTACCGTAAGCGATCTTTTCGGAAATTTCGAAGCCCAGACCGGAGGTGCTGTAGTTGTCCCCCAAGTCATTGGTGCCGCTTTCTCCTGCCGTCATCAGGTAAAACCATTTATTAAGGACGCCCGAGTTGGTATGGACACCACACTGGTCATTCGCTAGCGTAGGCTCGCAGTCGGGGTTGGCCCAGTTGGCACCACCGTAGGTATCGGGATCACCGGCCCGGCCGGGTTCATCCATATAGCGCAGCGCCTGCCAGCCCGGAGCCGGATACTGGATGCCACCGTCGCGCTCGTCAATCTGTTCGCCAATGCCCCAGGGGTTCATGATGGCAGCGAGGCTCGGGTCTACACTGCGGGCAACGTAAGCTTCGATCGCTGCGCCCCAGATATCGGAGAACCCTTCGTTCATGGCTCCTGATTCACGGGCGTAGACCAAGTCGGCAGTAAACGTACAAATGGCGTGGCCGATTTCGTGACCACAAACATCAAGACTCATCAGCGGCGCAAAGGTTCCGTCGGGGTTAGCGCCACCCTGGTAACTGCCGTCGCCGTACGTCATTGCCGTACCATTCCAGAAGGCATTGTCATAAGCAACACCGTAGTGGAGGAAGCTTTTGATGGCAATACCGTTATCATCATAACTGTTCCGGCCGTGTACGTCGAGCCAGTAGTCATAAACGACCTGGGTGCCCCAGTGTGCATCCCAGGCAATGTCATCGTTGTCCGCTTCATTGATGTCGCCACCCCGCTTATGTTCGGCCAGGGTCCAGTTCAGGTCATCATCCGTAAAAGCCTTACCCTGTGCGTAGAGCGCAGGGAGCGAGAGCGGAATACCTCCTACACCGTTGAGGTCGTAGGTTTCCAGGCCATCGCCACGCGTGTCATCACGTAGCACGTAGAGGGGCCCGGAGGCGGGTAAATTTGTCCGGCTATCGAGTAGGAAGAGCCCGTTGTGTGGGTCCATCCCGTTGGTCTGCAGGTCCACCATAATGTCCCGGGTACCGGCGTAACGCGTTTCTACGCTTACGGGGGTGGAAACGTGCTTGATGATGCGGTTGGTGAGCATGATTTCGCCAGAATGAGCATTTACGTAAATCCAGGCCCGGCTGAGCGGCCGGGCAGCGTAAACGTTGAACTTCCAGGCAAGGTCTACGTCAACTTCAGCAGTTGCGTAGTTGTCAACGATCGTCAATTCGCCACCGGGTTTAACGGCTTCCAGTTCGCGATTAATGGCTTGGTGTAGATCACGTGACCACACGTGACGAACGTAATCCTTTTCGACTTGCTCCCAGGCGTACTGTTCCGCACCAACGTAGGCCAGCGCTTTGGCAAGCGCCGCCTCCCGGGTGAGGGTGGGCTGTACGTTGACCCCCCTACGCAAATCGTAGCTTTCTGCCGTGATCAGCCGTGGGCCGTCGGCAGTGGAGAGAACGTTGTAGCGATCGTGTTCCACGGGAACGCCTTGGTAAAGGCGGCGGTATTTTTCCACCTTGAGGTTGGCGGAGTTGGCCGTGGCGCGCTCGAAGCGAAGCGCATTGGTTCCCGGGTCAAGTTGAAATAATTCCTGCACGAGTTCCGGCATCGTCGTGGCCCCTTGTTTTGTGGCCGGAAGGTCGTTGAGGGCGATGATGGCAGGAGTGCCACGCTCCTGGCTGAAGGTGGCAGAACGAACGGCTGCTTTAGCCATTAATTGAGCAGCCGGCGTCTGATTGTTTTTTTGTGCCGTGAGGCAAAAGGGAAGAAGTAGGCAAAGCACTACCAGCCCGCCAGCGCGGGAGAGGGGTAAAATAGTGAGCATAATAGATGGGGGTTGCTTGGTTAAAAAGTGTGTGTATGGTCAGACATACGACATTTGCCTGTAGTCGGATTCGTCAGGAATAAAAAAAACTGAAAAAATGTGTTTTTGCCATTTTGCCCCTTTGTTCACCGGGTATTTGGGAGGAAATATTTTTAATAATTTGGTTTCTGCCAATTTTAAATTGGTAGCCCTGTGTTGGTAGTTACTTAAGGTATTTCAAAAGAATCAGAGGGAAGGGGTCTTGCGAAAATGTTAGGGGGGCGACAAATGATTATTGTCTTCCTCAGGCCGAACACTTAACTCTCCAAAACGGTATTATGGCCGAACTCACCTCTAAATTTATCTACCATGCAAAGTGCGATCAAGTTTTTCGGCCTTCTATTTTTAGCCCTCTTGCTCCAGGTCGGGAGCGGCTGTAACACGAGTAAGTCGGCAAAAGGAGCCGTGATCGGTGGTGCTGCCGGCGGTGTGCTGGGCGGTGCTATTGGCAAAAAAGGCGGAGATGGCACTAAAGGCGCCGTGATTGGCGCCGTCGTCGGTGGAACCGCAGGAGCCATCATCGGCAAGTATATGGACAAGCAGGCCCAGGAACTGGAAGAAGAAGTGCCCGGCGCAACGGTGGAAAAAGTGGAAGTTGTAGATCCGGAAACCGGTGAAACAATCACGGAAAGCGTAACCGTTACCTTTGACGGCGGCGTACTGTTTGAATTTGGCAAAGCTTCCCTCACCGCAGCCAGTCGCGCGGAACTGGATCGGATGGCCGGGGTATTCGTCCGTTACCCGGATACGGATATTCTGATCGATGGACATACCGACAATGTCGGATCTGAGCAGACCAACCAAACCCTCAGCGAAAAACGTGCCGCATCCGTCGCCGATTACCTGGTGGCACAAAACATCTCCCGCGCCCGGATGAAAACGACCGGCTACGGGGAAATGAAGCCAGTAACCACCAATGAAACGGATGCAGGCCGGGCTAAAAACCGGCGCGTGGAACTAAGCATCAAAGCCAACGAAAACCTGGCGAAAAAAGCAAGTGAAGGCACCCTGACGGTGCCGGAGTAATACCTCCTGATTATTACTGGTCCCATAATAGTGTCATTGAAAGTGTTTTCAATGGCACTATTTTTAGGTCATGAAGTCTTTACAAGAAACAACGCAGCTCCGCACCTTTATTCCTGCCCGGAATTTTGCCACCTCCCGGGCATTTTATCAAGACCTGGGCGCAGAGGAAATCTGGTCTTCGGATGATATGGTGCTGCTGCAACTAGGGGGAAGTCAGTTCTATCTGCAGAAGGCTTACGTGAAGGACTGGGCTGAAAACTGCATGCTTTTCCTGCTCGTTCCTGACCTGGAAACCTGCTGGGCAGAATTGCAGGCCCTTGATCTGGTCAACCGGTACCCCGGCGTCCGGTGGAAGGAACCAACCGATTATCCCTGGGGGTTACGGGAAATTCACCTCATTGACCCGGCGGGCGTACTGTGGCATTTTGCTAGAAACCTCTGATGAATTCCAGTAATTTAGCTTCCTCCCACTGGTCGGCCATCAGTTGATACCCAACGGGCAGCTCATTAGCTGATGCAACCGGTACGGCTACGGCCGGCAAACCGGCCAGATTGGCCAGTACGGTATAAATATCCGCCAGGTAATTGGCCACCGGATCATTGGTTTGTTCACCGATCTTCCAGGGCTGGCTGGGGGAAACGGGCATGAGGATAAAGTCATGGGTATCCAGAATGCCCTGTAGCTGATCGCGAATCAGGCGACGAACCTTTTGTGCCTTACCGTAGTAGGCATCATAATAACCACTGCTGAGGACAAAAGTGCCCAGCAAAATGCGGCGCTGTACCTCCGTACCGAAACCTTCACTACGGGACTTGGTGTAGGTCTCCGCCAGGTCTTTGGCGGCCGGGCTGCGATGTCCGTACCGCATTCCATCAAAGCGGCTGAGGTTTGAGCTGGCTTCTGCCGTGGTAAGGACATAGTAAGTCGGCACCACGTAATCAAAAAAGGAAAAGCTGACCGGCGCTACCGTGTGCCCGGCGGCCCGGAAATTTTCGAGGGTTTGCTGCATGGCGGTCCGGATCTCCGGGGCCAGGGCCTCACTGTCGAGGAGCTCGGCGAAGTAAGCGATGCTTTGGGGAGACCGCTCCGGCGTATCCTTGCTGTAGAGCGGAACGGCTTTGTTCGGGGCCGTAGCGTCGTAGGCGTCGGCACCGGCGCTTATTTCCAGCGCCAGGGCAATATCCGTCGGGTGATGGGCGAGGTACCCGATCTGGTCGAAACTGGAACCGTAGGCGATCAGACCGTGCCGGCTGATCCGCCCGTAAGTGGGTTTGAAACCGTAGAGGCCGCAGAAAGAGGCCGGCTGCCGGACGGAGCCGCCCGTACTGGAGCCCATCGCGAGCAGGCAGGTGCCCGCCTGGACGGAAACGGCCGCCCCGCCGGAGCTGCCGCCCGGCACCCGGGTGACGTCCGCCGCATTCCGCGTGGGCCCGTAAAAGCTGTTTTCGTTCCCCGAGCCCATGGCAAATTCATCGCAGTTCGTCCGGCCGATCACGATCACGTCTTCGTCGAGTAAGCGCTGCAGCGCCGTGGCGGTATAGGGCGAGACAAAGCCGTCCAGGATTTTAGAGCCGGCGCTTACCGCGTGCCCGGCGTAGCAAATGACATCCTTGATGCTCAGTACAACCCCTGCTAATTTACCCATCCTCGCACCCTGCGCCCGCGCCTTATCCTGCCTGGCGGCTTCCTGCAGGGCTTCCTCCGCAAATACCTCAACGTAAATGTTCAAATGGGCCTGCTCTTTGATGGCCGCAAGGTATTGTCGTACAATCGCTACGGTAGTCGTTTTGCCTTCGGCCAGGGCTGCCTGGGTGGATTGGATGGAGGGGTAAGCCATGCGGCAAAGATAGGCAAGGCGGCAGTTTGTTAGGCGGGTCACCGGGCTGGTATTGGCGTAAAATTCGTGTTATTACCAGCACCTAAGGGGTAAATAGCGGATGTTGTTTCCCCGCGCCGCTACGCCCAGTTCAGGACCCGCCCCCGGGCCAGCCACCACCCCTGCAGCAGCGCCCGGAGGACCATGAAAGCGAGCAGGCTTCCCCACAGCCCCCAATTGGCGTAATGCCGGCCGACGAGGTAGTAGCTCAGGAGGTAACCGGCAAAGGCCACCAGCATGGTCTGGCGCATGGCCCGGGCGGCCGTAAGCCCCACGTAGATGCCGTCGAGCAAATAGCAGGGAGTGGCGAGGAGGCAAAAAGCAATAACGACGGGCAGGTACGTGATGGCGGCGGCCAGCGTGGCGGGGGCTGCATCCTCCGGCGCAAAAAGCCGTAAGAGGTGCTCGTTGCCCAAGCCGTAAATCAGGGCGTACAGCGTGGCCAGCCCCATCCCCCAGGCAAAAAGCAGCCGAAGCAGCCGGGGCATTTTAGCGCGCTCTCCCGCGCCGTGGTACCGGCCGACGAGGCTTTCGGCGGCGAAAGCAAAACCATCCACCCCGTAGCTGAGCCAGTTGACGAGCTGCAGGAGGATGACGTTTGCCGCAACTACGGCGGTGCCCACGTCGAGGGCGTTGGCACGGTTATAAAAGAAAGCGAAGCTCAGGGTGAGGCAGAAAGTGCGAATGAAAATGTCCCGGTTAATGGAGAGGAATTCCGCCAGGGCGGGGGCGTCAGGGCGCGATCGCAGGTGCGAAAAAGGATTTTTCAGGAGCAGGCCGTGCCGCCGGCATTCGTACCAGAGCAGGGCCAGTCCGCCCAGTAACCCCAGGTACTGGGCAACCACCGTGCCCCAGGCCACTCCTTTTATGCCCCAGCCGAGCTGCCGGACGAGGTAGTAGCTAAGGGCCATATTGATGGCATTGACCAGCAGGGTAAGGACCAGGGGGTAGTTGGCGTTCTGGCGCCCGAAGAACCAACCGAAGAGCACCATTTGCCCCAGCGCCGCCGGCGCTGCCAGAATGCGCAGGTAGAAGTATTCATCCACCAGTGCCACCTGCTCCGCCCGTAAGTTCAGCAGCCAGTGGGTCAATTCAGCCAGTGGGTATTGCAGTGCAATCAGTAACAGCGCCAGGAACAACGCCAGGCCACCAGCCCGGTAGAGGCTGGAAAGCTGGGCCGCCTCATCATTACGGCCAAAAGCCTGTGCCGTAATGCCCGTCGTACTCATGCGCAGGAAACCAAAGTTCCAGTAAACAAAATTAAGCGCCATCGCGCCCAGGCCAACGGCCGCAATGTGGCGTGCGCCCAGGCTACCCATCAGCCCGGTGTCGAAGCTGGAAAGCAACGGCACGGAAATGTTACTCAGGATGTTGGGGACGGCCAGACGGAGGATAGCACGGTTCATCGGGTTGCGGGTTGCGGGTTACGGGTTACGGGTTACGCAAAATTACCCTTCATTGCTCGGCCGGCCGCGTAAAGTACGTCGGGCCCGCTGTTAATGTCGGGAGGTACTGCCAACCCGTAACCCGCAACTTTAAGACAACCTTATCAACCAAAACACCTCTTTTTACCTTCAATACCCCGTATTTCGCTTCGTAAACGAAACCAATAAACCAATGAAAACATCTTCCCTTACCCTCTTGCTTTTCCTCTGTATCGGCCTGCTGAGCTGGTCGTCCTGTGGCGACGACGATGCCCTGGTGGTGGACACGCTGAATTACGACGGACCCAATTTTACGGCGCCTTTCAATGATGCCGGCCAGCATACGTTTGCGGCCTTTTTCCCCGAAAGCGAAATCCAGCCTTACGTCGGCCGGCAACTGAATAAAGTCAGTTTCTTCCTGCAAAATATTCCCACCTCCACCAGCGTGGTGATCTTCGCCGCGGGCCCGTCCGACCAAGTCCCTGGAGCTGAATTATACCGCATTGACCTTACCGGCCGCATTCGTTCTTCCGGCTGGATCGAGCACAACCTGACGACGCCGATTGATCTGACCGGTGCCGCTATCTGGATTGGTGTAGAGGCCGACCTGCCCAGTAATCAGTTCCAGGCCGTAGGCTGTGATGAAGGCCTCAACTACAACCCCAATGGCGATCGCTACCAGATACCCACCGGGTTTACCTGGACGGATTTCGAAACCTTCACCGGCGGCGAAGCCACGATCAACTGGAATATTCGCGGCTTTATCTCCGCAGAATAATAGTCTCCCGGTCGTACCGGTAGGTTCACCAGAGAGTTATTGCGCCCGGCGCTGGTCAGGTGAAGCCGGTAGCCCAACCTGACTACCGCCAGGGTGAAGGCGTTGCCAGTTTCACCTGCTGATGTCCGCAGCGTGCCGGTAAAAAGTGGCAGCCTGCGGACATTAAGTATTCCTGGCTTGGCTTATCTTGTGGCCACGATTGTTCCAATAATCCCCTGACCATCTTACGTAATCTCCACCATATCCTGGGTTTTCTGGTCCCCTTAGTACTGCTGACGGGCTGTCTGTCCGATGGGCGGGACGTTGCGGACCGGTACGAAGTGCGGGGGGTGGATGTCAGCCATTATCAGGGCGCAATTGACTGGGAAGCACTTGCGGCAGATGGCCACGATTTCGCGTTCATTAAGGCTACGGAAGGAAAAGAGCTGAAAGACAAGGCTTTTTTTGCTAACTGGCAGTTGGCCGGCCGCACCGGTTTACGGCGGGGTGCTTACCACTTCTTCCGGCCGGAAGTCAGTCCGGACGCCCAGGCCCGGAATTTTTTTGCTACCGTTAACCTGGTGCCTGGTGACCTCCCCCCGGTCATTGATGTAGAAGCCCGGGGCCGTCTTTCGACGAAAGAACTGGTGCGCAGAGTGCAGCAACTCGCCGATATTTTCGAACTGCGCTACGGGGTGAAGCCGGTTATCTACACCGGCCAGAACTTTTATAACCGTTTCCTGGCCGGCCAGTTTGATGAATATCCCCTGTGGCTGGCCCGGTACGACCGGAACGAACCGGTAACCGTTTGCGGACGACCGTACCACTTCTGGC
>JAUIIF010000107.1 GCA_030431945.1 Bacteroidia bacterium
TGTCGCTCGGCGCGGACGTGGTCATGCACAGCGCGACCAAGTACCTGGGCGGCCACAGCGACGTGGTCGGCGGCGCGCTCGTGCTCGACGACGACGCCCTCGCCGAGGCCCTGCGCTTCCAGCAGTTCGCGATCGGCGAACTTATCCAAGGCGGCCCGGCGCCGGTTCCAGTACCATACAAAAACACCCAGTACGAGGGGTACGGCGAGTAAAAGCCAGAGGTATTCGGGGTGTTGCAGTCGGAACATGGCAGGTCAGGGTTAGCGAGTTGTCGGGAAATCCCGACAACAACGAAGACGGGGAAGGCGAAGTTAAGGAATGGCCGGGGAACGATGCCCGCCTGCCGCCCCCAACTTTTTTTGCACCGGCGTCCGCGCCTCATAAATCTAGCCTTATATTGCCCAACCAATCAGACTTACCCGATCATGACCCGACGTAATGCCATCAAATCTGCCGCCCTGACCCTGGGCGCCGCCTCCCTCAGTAGTGCCATCGGTGCTACGGAAGCCGCTGATAAACTGGCCGGTGCCACCTACCAAACCAACCACAGCACCTGCAAGTGGTGCTACAGTGATATTCCGCTGGAGGAACTCTGTGAACGTGGCCAGGACATCGGCCTGAAGAGCATCGAATTGCTGACGGTGAAGGATTGGCCTACCCTGAAGAAGTACGGCATGACCTGCGCAATGGGTACCCTCGACGGCTTCAGCATCGACAATGGCTGGAACGAACCCAAGAACTGGGACAACCTCCGCGAAATCTACACGAAGGCCATCAAAGACGCCGCCGACCACGGCATTGAGAACATGATTGTGATGAGCGGCAACCGCCGGCGCATCTCGGATCTGGACGGTATGCGCAACTGCGCCAAGGGGCTTGCCCCCATGATTAAATTAGCCGAAGAAGCCGGGGTAACGCTGCAAATGGAACTGCTGAACAGTAAGGTCAACCACCCCGACTATATGTGCGACCGTACGGAATGGGGCGTGGCGCTGGCCGACATGATTGGCTCCGACCGGTTCAAACTGTTGTACGACATCTACCATATGCAAATTATGGAAGGCGACGTAATTGCCACCATCCGGAAGTACGCTGACTACATCGGTCACTACCACACCGGCGGGGTCCCCGGACGCAACGAGATCAACAACAGCCAGGAGCTCAACTACCCGGCCATCATCAAGGCGATTCACGAAACCGGCTTTACCGGATTCGTCGCCCAGGAGTTCATTCCTACCTATGATGACAAAATCAAAGCCCTGGCCGAAGGCATTAATATTTGTAACGTGTAATGACGTACGCACGGGCGGTGCCCGTGCTCAGTAAGACGTCCCTTCGGGATTCCACCATGTTTAAAAAAATTCCTCCTTACCAGCTCATCGGCTGGGGTGGCTCCATCATTCTCATGCTGGCGGTCGGTTATTTCTACCAACTCGGAGATGGCCGCGTCAGCGGCTTCTGGCTGGGCTTTATGTCTGCCGTTTCCTTCGCCGTGCTCCTGATGGTCGTACTGGAAGTTTGGCGGCTGGTAACCGATTACCAAAAAGGCTTCCTGTTTCCGCTGCGCAACGCTACCTTTTTCCTCACCCTGCTTAGCCTCGTGGGCCTCCCCCTCATCGGCATATACGCTGCGGCTACGGGGCAGGCCCTGGAGCCCGCTACCTTGCTATTGCTCCCCGTTTTTATTTTTTTGCTGGTCCGGAACCTCTTCCGGGTCAGGATTGACAGCGTCTCCCTGGAAGCCAAAACGGGGTTCCGGGCAGCAACCTTCGTACCGCTCTTCGAGATCGAACGGGTAACACAAACGGAGCAGGGCGTGACCATCCGAACTACCGGAGGGAAAGAAATTCGTTTACTGCGGGCCTTCTTCTTTCCGGCAGTGTGGGCCAAGCTGACCGAGCGGCTGGACCGGCTGTAAGAACCGTTATTGTAACCGCCCGAAGGTACTTGCTATACTGATCCGCACCCCAAAGTCGTCGTACTTGAAATCCCGGAAACTGGAGACAAACTCCACCCGAAAAATCCGGAAAATGTTGTCAACGGAGTACCCCAGTTCCGTGTAGTTGTCGGAGGTCGGCGTATGCAGGTAGTTGACGAACAAGTCCTCCTTCAGGCCCAGCAGGTGCAGCTTCCAGATCTGGGTAAGTAAGAACTTCCGAAACTGGTAGTGCCCGTACACCTCGAGGTATTCTTTGTCGGTACTTTGCTCGTAGTAAGGAAGGAGCCGGTAGCTGCCGATCGGGTCCAGCGAAGTAATGCTGAGTTCCGAAGTCGAGAAGTGCTTGAAATCAGGAAAGTCAACGTACTGATTATTCAGGAAGGTACCGCCCTTAATCAGGAAATCGACGTGCCCCTTGCGCCCGGCCGAAAACCGGCGCTGGTAGCCTGCTTCGACCTGGAAGAAATCAGCAGCGCTCCTGCCAATATTGGGTACGCCGGTGCGGAGACTGGCGGTGATGGTGGGGGCCGACAGCTCAATCGGCCGCTTACGGCCGTTCTCAATCCGGTACTCCAGGCCCGGTCGCCAGGAGACACCAAAGGCCGCCGTTGCCGCGGGCGCTACGTAATTAATGGCCCCCCGTTCTGCGCTGAAAGGAACGTTGGGCGCATAAACGTTTTCGGCCTTACTGAACCAGCGTTGGTTGGAATTATTCTCCACCCTGCGCCGGTCTTCGTAAGCCAGGCTACCGCTGACGCTGAAGGCCTCGCTGTATTTTTTCTGGTAATCCAGCTGGCCGTAGACCCGCTCGTAAAGACGGATGAAATTCTTCCCGTTGAAGAGGTTAACGTAGGTACTCAGCCAGGGCTCAATGGCCGGCCGGTCGTCGAACTGGCGCAGGTAGCGCCCGCCCGTCAGCTTCCAGCGGGCCGTGTTCTCTTCTTTTTTGCCCAGTACAACGTCTCCCTGCAGGCTCAGTCGTCGCCAGGCCACGCCGTAGCGTGGCGTCAGCCCCACGTGGAAGTGCTTACGGGTATTCCGAAAGCCGATTCGACCGCCCAGGGCGTAACCTTCTACGGGGGTAAAAATGGGCTCGGGCATAAAAGTCGTCCGCAGGTGCGGGTTGGCCCGCTCGGCATTCCCCGCCATGTTTACCTTGGCGCCACTTTCATCATCCCCCTGATTCACTTTAACGGAGACTTTAAAGGCTGCCCGTTCCGCCTCAATGCTGTCGGAAATGGCGTAGGCCAGTTTTTCCTGCTCCGTCAGGGGGATGGGGCGAATTTTTGCCCACGCTGCCGTATCCCGGATGATCGTTACGGTGCTGTCCTCCACGTACCGGTAATTACTGACGACTTCCGGCGCTTCCGTTTGTTCCCGCTCTTCCTTTTCGTAGGCACGCATCAGTTTACGCAGGTCTCTGGTACGGATTTCCTCACCTTCGGCGAGCCGCCTTTCCAGCTCGGAAAGCTCCCGCACCTTCTTGGTCTTACGGGCTATTTCCGGTTGGCTTTTTTCGTCGATCACTTCCACGTATCCTCCCAGATCGGGGTTCAGCGTCAGGTCATAGTTGCTTACCGTACTCAGGTAGTGGTATTCAAAACCAACGCCAAACAGCTGCCCTGCGGCGTCCAGCTTGGTGGTTACGGGCATCCATACGTGGTCTTCCACTTCGGCAAAGTTGCGGGAAATATCGATCTGGAAGCCAAGTTTATAGGTGGTCAGTTCCAGGCTGTGCAGCGACCAGTCGTCCGAAACAATGTAGACGTAGCCTTCAAAAACATCCTCGCCCCGACTGCGCGGTATGACTTTGATTTTGTTGATAAGCTCCCCCTGATCGGCAAAAACGCCCTCGTGCTCAAATTTGTAATAGCCGAAAGCTTTTGGGTTCAGGGGACTGACGATTTCCCCCGCGACCAGCGGATCGTAGAAAGAGGTAAAGATGTAGTTGGTGGCATCAAAATCGGATTCACCGATTTCCAGCTTCGAGACGACTTCCTGCTCGTAGGTGTTCGGCCGGGAATACCTGACCTTACTCGTTGACTCAGCGGTAAAGGGGCGTTTGAGCACCTCGTCGATCTCTTTCCGGTCTTCCTTAGGGGCCAGGGCGCGGATCAACCCGGGTATTTTGTTCACCTTACCGGTGCCCTTCAGGTAAACGTCGGCCGAGTACCGGTCGAGCTGATTACGGTGAAAATCAGCCTTGGCGATGGCCCGGCGAATTACGGCATAGCTCCGGTCTTCCCCGCCACTGATGATTTCGATTTGCTCCAGCTCCAGCGCTTCGCTGATGAGTTGCACGTCAACGGAGCCACCACTTACGTTCTTAACCTCCGTCTGGTAACCGAGGTAGGAGAAGACCACCTGCCGTCCGCCGCCAAGCTCCACCTGGAAGTACCCTTCGCCGTTACTGGCCGAGCCGCTCTTGGTTGCCGGTACGTAGATCGATGCAAAAGGCAGGGGTTCGCCGGTTTCGGCATCCGTCACCCGGCCGGTAATTGTTTGGGCGCGGACGCCGGTGCAGACAAAGAGAAAAAACAGCAGGGTAAGATAACGCATGAGTACTGGGCTTGAGACCAACGAATGTACCGCCGGCGTAGCTTCTTTTCCGGTGCCTTAACGTAACTTTATACTAACTGTTAAAGCAGAACGACGAAGCCCCCGGTACGGCCTATTGCCTGCTCTTTACCCATTCCTTTGCACCTGCGGCCCCGCCCTGCAACACAAAACCCGACTTCAGGCGTTTATTCCAGTAAGCCCCTACGTTGCATGGATAAGCATTTCTTTTACAACCTTAAATCTCAGGCCCTCCGCCTCGGGCGCCAGGCCTGGGACTACCTGCGCAGCCAGCCCCCCGTGAAGCTGGCTTTTCTGGCCGTCGGCATCCCCGTTATCCTGGTTACGCTGATCTTCCTGGTCCTTTTCGTGCGTACCCTCGGCGGTAAGTACGGCCATATCCCCGAGCACGCCGAACTGGCGCTGATCGAAAACTCCGAAGCCTCCTCCGTCATCAGTGAAGACGGTAAAGTCCTTGGCAAATACTTTCGGGAAAACCGGATCAGTGTTCCGCTTGACCGTATTTCACCCTACGTCACGGACGGGTTGATTGCGACGGAAGACAGCCGCTTCTTCGAGCACCAGGGCATCGACCTGCGGGCACTGGCCCGCGTTGCCTGGCGTTCGGTACTGCTACAGGACCGCAGCGGCGGCGGCGGCAGCACCATCAGCCAGCAACTGGCCAAACAACTTTATCCGCGCCAGCGCTACGGCAGCTTCGGCATGATCAAGCTCAAGCTGCGGGAAATGATCATTGCCAGCCGCCTGGAAGAAGTGTACGATAAGGAGGAATTACTCGCACTCTACCTGAACACCGTGCCTTTTGGCGAGAATGCCTACGGCATTGAAGTGGCCGCCAACCGCTTTTTCAGTAAAAGTGCTGCTGATCTGCGGGCCGAGGAAGCGGCCGTTCTCGTTGGCCTCCTGAAGGCGAATACCAGCTACAACCCCCGCACCCACCCGGAACGCAGTCAGCAACGGCGCGATGTTGTCCTGGCCCTCATGGCCCGTAACGGCAGCCTGGAGCCGGCCCTGGCCGATAGCCTGCAGGCTTTACCGCTGGTAATCAATTATATGCGGCAGAATGACCGCATCGGCAGTGCTGATCATTTCCGGCAATTACTCCGCGCCGAGGCCGAAAAAGCCCTGGCCGGCCATACGCATAATGATACCCGGCCCTACGACATTGATCGGGACGGTCTGCGTATTCACGTCTCCATCAACTCCGTGCTGCAGCGCCTGGCCGAAGAGGCCGTCCTGGAGCAACTGCCCCGGATTCAGGAGAACCTGGCGGTTGACTGGAAGTCGGCCAAGCGCGCGCCCTGGGAGGAAGCCTTTCAGGGCATGGTGGAGCGCAGCCCCCGCTACCAGGGGCTGAAGGCCGCGGGCAAATCCGCAGAAGAAATTTTGGACATCATGCGGCAGCCCCGCCCCATGACGATCTACAACTGGAAAACCGCCGAACCGGTGGATACGCTGATGCGCCCCCTGGACAGTCTGCGCCACTACTTTACCCTGCTCAATGCCGGGCTACTGGCTACGGAGCCCGCTACGGGGGTCGTCCGGGCCTGGGTTGGCGGGGTTGATTATCGCTTCGTGCAGTACGATCACGTCACCGCCCGCCGGCAGGTAGGGTCCACCATCAAGCCCGTTATTTACGCTACGGCGCTGCAGGAAGGAATGCTGCCCTGTGAATACACGCCCGCTCAGCAGTTTACCATCGAAGATTTTAAAGATTATAACCCCCGCAACCCTAACGGAGATTACGAAGGTGCGTACTCGATGCGTGGCGGATTATCGAAATCCGTCAATACCGTAGCGGTCAATCTGGCGGTACGGAGTGGCCTGCCCCGCGTCGTTCGGGAAATTCACGAGCTCGGCATTACGGGTAAGGTGGAAGCCATTCCCAGCGTTGCGCTGGGGACGGTTGAGGCCAACCTGCCGGAAATGAATACGGTTTACAGTGCCTTTGCCAACAACGGCCGGCGGCCGGAGGGTATTCACTTTCTGGATAAGATTACCACGGCCGATGGTACGATCATCGTTGAATTTGCCCGTCCGCGGAAAACCGTCCGGGTAATGAGCGATACGGTAGCGAAAATAGCCACCTTCCTGATGACGGGGGTCGTCAATAGCGGTACCGGTGCCCGCCTGCGCAGCACCTACGGGATCGGCGGCGCACTGGCCGGAAAGACGGGGACGACGCAGGACCAATCCGACGGATGGTTCGTTGGCTACACCCCCAAACTCGTGGTCAGTACCTGGGTCGGGGCAGAGTATCCGGCGGTGCACTTCCGGACGTTACGCCGGGGCTCCGCCACCGCCACCGCCCTGCCCGTCTGGGGTACCTTCATGCGTAAAGTGCAACGAACAGAGGGCCTGGGCCGCTACCGTGGCGGTAGTTTTTCTGCCCTGGACGAAATGACCGTAGCCCTGCTGGAATGCCCGGATTACCTGGACGAGCTCCCCATTTACCAGGACCCCGACGAGTTTCTCCCGGTAGACGATATTGCCACCCGCCTGCAGCGTTTCCCCGCTGCCGCCATTGAACAGATGATGGCCCAACGCCGCCGCCGCAGCCGGGAGTCGGCCACGGAATACGCCGAGCGCATCGCCGAACTGCTGGAACGGGAAGAACGAAAACAAGATCGGCGGAATAAGCGGAAAGAGTTTTGGGCGAAGACTTTGTTCGGCAAGGATGATGACAGCGGAGGGTAGCGCTGACGATCTCCCCCGCTCAAAGTGCTGCCAGCGGAGCTATTCCCTGTTGCCCTTGATGTTCCTGATGATTCCCATAATTGAGGGCGTCATCTCCTTCGGCATTTCAAAGGTATCCCGGCGATACTTCGCCCAGCTTTCCTCTTCCGCCAGGCGGTGTTCCACTTCCCGGCGTACGGCCTGGCAGAGGGTCCGCAGGTGGCGGTATTTCTTTTCAATCTCTTCGAGGATGCGCTGGCACTCCTCCATGCTATTGCTGGGGAAGATGTCTACCTGCAGCGCGATCTCTATCCGGCGGGGCTGCTTGCCGTAAAACCATTCCTGAATCAGTTCCAGGTCAATACCTCCACGATTCTCCGCACTCCAGCACAATACGTTGTAGAGCTCCGCTACCTTGATGGCGGGAATCCCGTCAGAAAGGCGGTAAATCAATTCCGTTATGCCCTGCACCGGCACCATGGCCAGGAAGGTCAGTAGGGCCTCAAACGTGTTTTCGCTAAAGGCTACCTGTTGGTAGCCCGGCCGCCCCTCAATGGTCATGAGGTCGTAAACAGCATGAAGTTGCTCGCGGGCTGCTTGTGGATTGATAGTTACGAATTTATCGGGGGTGATGAAGGAGAACGCACAGCCAATAACAGATCAGGCAGGAAATTGATCAACCTCGTCTTCCCTAAGGGATGGTTTTCAGGACCGTGTACCGCAGGAAGGTTTCCAATAGTAACAGCCCCAGGCCAATCAACAAAAAGCGGCCGAACTGCTCTTCGTATCGTTTGAAAACCGTTGTTTCAATCTCCGTTTTCTCCAGCTCATCGATGTAATCGTAAATGGACTCCAGCTCTTCGGTGTCCCGGGCCCGGAAGTAACGACCGTTGGTCGTTTCGGCGATGTAGGCCAGGAGTTTGTCGTCTACCGTACCCCGGGTGGGCTTGAACGTATAGCGGCCACCCCCCAGCGGGCTGCTGGGCATCAGGGTTTCCTGGCCGCTGCCCACCCCGATGGTGTATACCCGAATGCCAAATTCCTTAGCCAGTTCTGCGGCCAGCTCCGGACTGTGATAACCGGCGTTGTTTTCCCCATCAGTAAGCAGGATGATGATCTTGCTGGCCGTTTCGCTGTCTTTAAGGCGGTTGACGGCGGTAGCCAGCCCGGTGCCGATCGCCGTGCCGTCGGTAATTTCCCCCATCTGTAGCTCGGCGATGAAGCGGTCGATAATTTCCTTATCGACCGTCAGCGGAGACTTGGTGTACGCTTCGCCGGCGTAAACGACCAATCCGATGCGGTCAAATTCCCGCTGGCTGACGAAGTTACGGGCAACTTGCTTGGCCACCTCCAGGCGGTTGGGGGCAAAATCCGTAGCCCCCATACTGGTGGAGAGGTCCATCGTCAGCACAATGTCGATGCCTTCGGCGGTAACGGACTCTTCGCTCAGGTCGAGCCGCGGACGGGCCAGGGCGACGATCAGCGCGGAGAGGGCGGCTACGCGCAACAGGGGCAGAAATGGCCGGACCGTACTGCGCCAGCTCGATAATCCGGAAATGGACCGCGTGCTGGGCAGGCGCAGGGAAACTTCCTGGTCACGCTGACGGCGAAAACGCCAAAACCAGATCAGGGGCGGCAGCACCAGCAGGGGCAGCAGCCAGGGAAAGACAAACTCGAACTGGTTCCACCAACTTATCATTCTTCTTCGGATTGCGCGTTAGCGATTGCGGGTTCGGAGGCAGCAGTGGGCGCGGACGCGGGTGCCACCACCGTTGGAGGAGCAGGCACCGCCACTGGGGCAGGCTCAGCGGCGGGGGCAGCGCGTTCCCCCGTTTCCTGCACGAATTCGCGGACGCGCCGGAGCCCTTCAGCGTGTAACTCCACGGCCGGCCGGGCCTTAGCGAATTTCACCAGATCAGAGAGTTGCAGCAGTTGGCTCAGTTCGCTGCTTTGTTCTTGCGCAAAATCCATTCTTCGCTCCAGGGCGGTCGTGATCTGGCGGGTGGTCATTTCCATCGCCTGTACGTCAAAACGCCCCTCCAGGTATTCCCGTAAAATCCGGGTCAGTTCCGAGTAGTAATCCTTGGTGCGCTCTTGTTGCCAGAGCTCCTTTTTTTCCAGCTCGTCCAGTTCCCGGATCGCCACTACGTGGGCCGGTGGGGGTGGAGGGGGAGGTGGCGCCAGCCGCTGGCGGCGTTTCCGATTGAACCATACGGTATAGCCAATGGCTCCCAGCGCGATGGCGAGGTATAATGGCCAGAAATCGAGCCAGTTCAACGGTTCTTCGATAATCGGTTTGATGGGCCGTAGCTCATCATCTTCCCCAACCGGAAAAGCCCGGACGTGCAGCAGGAGGTCATTCGTGAAGGCAGTATCCAGCTGACCATTTGCTGCCTGAAATACGTAAGGCAGGGGTGGAATGGCAATGTAGCCGGTGTCGAAGCTGGTGACCAAAAAGCGTTGTTGCAACAGTAGTTCCGGTGTTTTAGCAACGGTGTTCAGGTCTTTTTCCTGAAGTGCCTCCAAACCGGGTAATGTGTTGAGGTAACCGGCTGGCAAGCCGCTTACGGTAGTTCCGGGCGGAGCAGAAATGCTTACTTCCAACCACAGCTGATCGCCGATTTCAATGCTATTCGTGGCCAGCTCTGCCCGGGCCAGTACCCGGTCGTTGGTCGCCTGCTGGGCGGGCAGTAATTGGTTGGCCAGCAGGAGTAGCAGCAGGAATAAGCGTTGGGGCACGGGTTGGGTCAATTAGTCTTATGGTTTAGTTGCCGGTTGGGGAAGGCAAACTTAACGAAATTGGGCGACATGAACTGAATGTAGCAACCAGGGTGTAAATAACCTTCTGCCCACCTAATCAGAGGGGGGCGAGCCCTGCTCACCACGGAAGGCGAAGCTCCGGCCCTTGCGACGGGTCTGAATTTAGTACGGTCTGGACATTTCGTTACGCAATGGCTGCTATACTTTCATCCGCTCTACTTGCCTCCGGGCATCAGCACTGAAAATTTGACGCG
>JAUIIF010000811.1 GCA_030431945.1 Bacteroidia bacterium
CGCCACTGCTGCCGGCGAGGTTTTCTTCGCCGGCGAAGACGGCAAGTACGGCATTGTCGTGCGGATACGCCACGAAGACGGCTACGTGACGACCTACTGCCACATGAGTAAAAAAGCCGTTGAAAAAGGCGAGCGCGTAGAGTTGGGCCAACAAATTGGTGCCGTTGGCAGTACGGGGGTTTCCATCGCTCCGCACCTTCACTACGAAGTGTGGAAGGATGACCGCCCGGTAGACCCACTGGCGCTGCTGGACTAACAGTTGTAAGCCGCCAACTCCGGCAGGCCTCCAGGTTGGGGCGACGGAGGGATTGCTACGGGGAGTCGTAACGGTACCACTTCCCGTAGCGATCCGGGCGCGGCCGCAGGTGCAAAAAGGGGGGAAGTGCAGACTTTTTCCCCGGCGAATGTCCTTGCCGGAAACCGATTAAGTCCGGCAGGAACTTATCTTCGCGCCCCATGCAGTTTAAGCTTCACCACACGGACCAACAGACCGACGCCCGCGCCGGCACCCTGACGACTGACCACGGCGAAATACCAACGCCCATCTTCATGCCCGTGGGCACGATTGGCACCGTCAAGGGAATCCACCAAACGGAACTGAAAGAACAGGTACGGGCAAAAATCATCCTCGGAAACACCTACCACCTTTACCTGCGGCCCGGCATGGAGACGATGGAAGCGGCCGGTGGCCTGCATCGCTTCATGAACTGGGAGGGACCGATCCTGACCGACAGCGGCGGGTACCAGGTTTTCAGTCTGGCACACCGCCGGAAAATCACGGAAGAAGGGGCCACCTTTGCCAGCCACATCGATGGCTCCAAGCACCTGTTCAGCCCGGAATCCAGCCTGGGCATTCAGCGCAGCATCGGCGCTGACATCGTGATGGCTTTTGATGAGTGCCCGCCTTACCCTTCCGAACGGAAGTACGCCGAGAACAGCATGCACCTGACCCACCGCTGGCTGGAGCGCTGCGTAGCCTTCATGCAGGAAACCGCCCCCAAATACGGCCACAGCCAGGCGCTCTTCCCCATCGTGCAGGGAAGCAGCTACGACGACCTGCGCCGGCAATCGGCCGAATTCATCGCCGGCCAGGATCAACCCGGCAACGCCATCGGCGGCCTCTCCGTCGGGGAGCCGACGGAAGACATGTACCGCATCAGTAAGCTTTGTTGTGACATCCTCCCGCAGGACAAGCCCCGGTACCTGATGGGCGTAGGTACGCCGGCTAACCTCCTCGAATGCATCAGCCGCGGGGTTGATATGTTTGACTGCGTACTCCCCACCCGCAACGCCCGCCACGGGGTCCTCTACACCCGCCAGGGCATCATCCAGATCAAAAATGCCCGCTGGCGGAATGATTTTTCGCCCATTGATGCGCGCACGGACGGCGCCCCCACTTCTCAGGCACACACCAAGGCCTACCTGCACCACCTCTTTCGGGTCAATGAATTACTGGGGCCACAAATTGCCTCGTTGCACAACCTGGCGTTCTACCTGGCCCTGGTTACGGAAGCCAGAGAGCACATTCTTCAGGGTGATTTTGCCCGGTGGAAAGCGGAGGTGATTCCCGGGTTGGAAAAGCGGCTGTAAGCCCGCCCGCACCCGTGAACCTGGTGCGCTGGCCTATTCCTTTCGCCGGTGGCCCGGCCCGGCCGTTTACCCCCCCCAAAAAAAAGCCCCAATCCCCCGCGAAGAGAATTGAGGCTCGTAAAACAACATAACGTAAGCGTTGCGGCGGTGGCGGGGGGCTCCAACCCCTGCCGTATACCCGTTTTTGCACCTGCGTCCGCGCCCTGAGAACCATATTACTTCCACCTAAAGTTGCAGGCGCGTACCTTGGAGGCGTTATGAAGAAGAAGGTCATTATCCCCGTACGCGCGCCACTGCGTGCTTATTTGCGCCGG
>JAUIIF010000108.1 GCA_030431945.1 Bacteroidia bacterium
GGAAGTATTGATGGAAGTAATCGCACTACGCGTGAATTTGTTAGTGAAGACAATTGCTTGATCGGTGTTTATTCAGGTCTTGAATATTCGATTAGCTCTTCTACGTACAAAAAATCACCCTGGGACTGCGTAAGTTTAATGAAGTTTTTTACGGAAGGTGCATAAAGCCAGACTTCCTCTTCCTCTGCATTATATCCTCTTGAATTAGTTGTTTTGCCGATGTATTTGATGGTGTAGGCCATAAAAGTTCCTGCTGCTACCTCTTCTTCTTTAAAGGATAATATCTCGGCATTTTGACTTTGACTTCCAGTCGTTCCATCCTGACTTGTCCAATTGTTCTCATACTTCCATTTTTTACCTACTTCCATGGGCCAGGCGTACCTGGGTGTGTTACTTTCGTCTTGCTTCACCATCTCAGTAACGGGAATAGTGTCCTTTCCAATGGTCATGCCTAGAACGCCATCAGCCATGACTATTTCTCTCGTGTCTACTCCGTCAGAGCGTACTTCCCCTGCCGTCGTTACACCTTTATACTTCCAGACCCACTTTTCACCAGCCTGGTAATCAGCCAGCGTCGGTTGGTGGGTAACATCAGACTGTTTCGGGCTGCCGCAGGCAGCCAGTGCCGTAAACGTTAAGAGTAAGATTATTTGAAATTTCATAGAACATATTTTGCGTATACCTGCCTCCCTTATTGAGTTCGTGATTGCCCTGCCTTTTCAGCTTGTTGAAGCTGTTTTGGCAGCTATTATTTTAATAAGGGTAATGGTATAAAAATGGATATTTGAGTGCTGTTGAATTACTTTCAATTATCGCTCGAGGTTGGATTTTCGCTTTTCAGAATTAAATCTTCGAAGATCAAATTTCCTTTTCTGTCTTGTACGTGCTTCGAGTCTTCAAGTAACAGGAAGTCCTCCAGAGAAGAAAACAATTTCTCCGCCCGCTTTTTCATTTTCAAGCCTGGAAACAGGATGTCTTTTTTGGCGGCCAGGATGGTGATAGGAGTGGTGATGCTTTGCGCCTCATTTCTACTGATCAGCGGAACGGGCGTAAAATCCATATTAAAATGAAGAAACACTTTCCCCAGAAAGTTTACGGCAAATTCGTCACGCTCGGTAAAGAGAACGGATAGGAACTTTTCCACATACTTAATTTTATGTGTCTTCAGGTAGCGCCTTATCGGAATGAATATTCTGAATAGTGCCCTCAGCGGATGGCCGTTTACGATGTAGGCGGGGGAAGCTAAAAATGCCTTTTTAATTTTTTCTTGCCGGTACGCAAGTGTTTTCAGAATGATTAAGCCGCCAAAGGAAAACCCTGCTAAGGTAACCTTGTCTATACCCAATTCAGCAATGATCTCATTCACCCATTCGCCGTAGGATTTATCTTTCATGCTTAATCTGACCTCCGCACTTTTATTGGGTTGTGCAAGGACATCTACCGCAAATACCTGGTATTTCGAACTGAGATTCGGATAACATTCCAGTGCAATCGGCGCACATCCGTTGGAGCCATGGATCAGGATGAGCGGAGGTGACCCAGAACTTCCCGTTTTCAGGACGTGGGTTCTCCCGAAAGATGTTTCAAGATAGATGGATTCGCAGGAGCTATTCAACGCTTTCAACTTTTGGTCGTACAAGTCAAGTATTTCTTTTTTTCCTGCTATTGATTTAAATAAGGCGTTCATAATTATAGGATGAGGGTTTGGGGTACTGATCTGAAATTTCTAAGCTGAGTTGGCCATTGTTTGCGTGCAGTTATGCGCCGGCGTATTAAGCCACCATCAGCACCACATTCCCGCGCTTGCGCCCGGTGTCTACGTAGCTATGCGCTTCTGCTGCTTCCGGCAAAGTGTACTTCTTATCAATAATGACCCGTAGTTTTCCGTCGATGATTAACTGAGAGATAGCCTCGAGGTAGCCACGCAGTTGCCGGGCGGGGAGTAAACCAGCAGCATCGAAGCGGGCTTTTTTGCGGGAGAAAAACCGGGTGTATAGCATATCCGCCAAAACCGGGAAATTCAGTACCGGCGTCATGTAAACCCCCTCTTCGGTAAGCAGGTGCTTACCCTTGCGGTAAGACGAATTACTGATGGTGTCGAAGATCACGTCGTAGGTGGCTGCCATCTGGGTAAAGTCCGTCCGGGTATAGTCAATCACCTCTTCTGCCCCCAGCGAGCGTACCAACGCTACGTTACGGGTACTGCACACACCGGTTACCCGCGCCCCGAAGGTGCGCGCCAGCTGCACGGCTGCCGAGCCTAAGCTTCCGGATGCACCGATGATAAGCACCTTTTGTCCCTCCTGAATGTTCGCTAACGTTTTCAAAAAATGATAGGAGGTGAGTGGCCCGTCGCACAGCGTCGCGGCGTCTGCGTAGGAGAATGCCAGGGGAATCCAGTCGATTACCCCGTTTGCCGGCACGCATACGTATTCCGCATTCGCCGCAAAGCCGAGGCCGCTTTCACCGTACACCCGATCACCCACGGCAAAGTCTTCCACCTCCGCACCGACGGCAACGACTTTGCCGGCAAAGCCAGTTCCCATGATGTTATTACGTGGCCGGCTGAACCCCAGGAATAGACGGCTGATGGCCGGCTGCGCTCGGCGCATCATGGTGTCGGCGGTGGTGACGGGGGTGGCGTATACCTTCACCAGTACCTCGTCAGCTTTCGGCGTAGGTGGTACGATGTCCATTATTTCGATGTTTTCAGGAGCACCGTAGCGGGTAAGAACGGCAGCTTGCATGGTTGTTGCAGTCATGTCTTTATGGTTTTGATTTGTACCACAAAGCACGGAACCAGGAGTAAGCGCATCGTTCGCGTTTGGAAACCGGAACCTATTTCTTCAACTGTTGCTGCCGGTACGCTGCAGGGGTAAGACCAGTTGCTTTTTTAAAAAAAGTATTAAAGGCCGTCTTAGAATTGAACCCACATTCGTAAGCCAGCCCCAGTAGGGTAAGGTGCTCGTAGGCCGGGTCGGTCACTTTGTCTTTGAAGGAATCTATCCGGTAGGTATTGACATACTCCGCGAAGTTCTGGCCGAAGCCCTCGTTGAGTAGTTGCGACAAATAGTTGTGCGGCAGGTCCAGCTTTTTGGCCAGGCTGCGCAAACTCAATTCCGGCTCCTGAAAGAGTGCCTCCTGCTCCATTAGTTGCGTCAGCGCTACTTTGTAATGAGCAATTTCTTCCGGCGATAGTAGCGCCTTTTTATATTTGCGCTGGGGCGTTTCCGCCGGTGAAACATCTCCCAAAAACCGCTGCCGTAGTTCCTGAAAACGGGGTGCCGACCGCAGTGATTTGAGGGCGGGGCCAATTTGTGTATAGACAACCAGGAGTTGCTTCGTTTCAATTCCCTGCGCTAACAAGTCCATGGCCTCTTCGGTATTGCCAAGCAGGGCATGACAGAGAATTAGCAGGTTCAGCGCCCGGTCCGCCTGCGGTCCGTCCATTGCCTTTTCAAGTAGTTGTATCCCCTCCTGAGCCTTCCCGGGTTCCGTTAAAGCATACACCATCGCTTTGCCACCAATGACCAGCAGGTCATCTTCAGGCAACGGCAGGTTCCGGTAAAAAGCTGACGCATGCTCATACTCGCCAGATAGTAGATAAGACAGTCCCATCTCCGCGAAGGAAACGTGAGAATCCGGTTTTAGCTCCAGGCTTTTTTTGAAGTACTGTAGGGCGGGAGCGTATTGCTCCTGAAGGTAAAACAGAAAGCCTTTAAGATGGAAATTAATTGCCGAAAACGGATCGATCTGCAAGGCGGTATCAATGTAGTTATGGGCTGCCCTTAGCTTGCCCTCCGCTGATAGCACGGAAGTCATCATCTGATAGTATTCCACCGTAGGTCGCCGTTCGAACGAATTCTGCAAATGTTGGTAGGTAGCAGGCAAATCCCAATCCTGGAGAAAGGTGTGGTACGAGAGGTGGATCTGTACTTCCGCCAACCCGTCGTCCAGTGCAATAGCCTTTTCAAGGTAAGGTTGGCCCGCTGCAAAGGCCTCGGGGGCGGGCATCATCCCCAGGGTGGCTAGCAAGGTGTAGCTGAGGTGAAGGCCAAGGTGGGCAAGGGGGAAATCCGGCTGGTCCGCAACGATTTCCTGGAGAATGGCCATGCCCCGCTCAATCTCCGTCGCGCTCATCTGTAAAATGTGGTACCGACCCTTGAGGTACCGTTTGTAGTTGTCCACGCTTACCGGAAGTTCGGACACCAGGTGCTCCTCGATGTCGAAGTGGCCGATATGCTCCCGCAGCTGGTCTGCGACCAGCAGGCTTACTTCATCCTGGACGGCGAAAATGTTGTCTAAGGACCGGTCGAGGCGCCGGGACCATAGCGGGACATCCTCCCGGGCATCCACCAGGGTGACCGCAATCCGCATCATGTTGCCGGCCAACCGAATGCTACCCTCCACAATATGCGCCACCTTGAGCTCCTGGCCGATCTGCGGTAGCGGAACCTGCTTGTTTTTGTAAACGAAGGAGGACGTGCGGGAGGTTACTTTCAGCGGCTTGATCGTCGACAGCGC
Source organism: Bacteroidia bacterium (assembly GCA_030431945.1). Taxonomy (GTDB): domain Bacteria; phylum Bacteroidota; class Bacteroidia; order Chitinophagales; family Saprospiraceae; genus Neolewinella. Next base: position 4,525 of record JAUIIF010000108.1, read on the forward strand.
ATTAATGATCTCCTCCGTCATGCCGTCGCTAAGATATTCTGCATCCGGATCGGGGCTACGGTTGACGAAAGGAAGCACGGCGACCGTATGCTCCGCTACCGTTTGTTTACCCCGTAATTCATGACGCTGCGGCACCACCAGGCCGGCATTCGTGACGGCAAATACAGCCAGTGGCTGCTCGACGTTTTTCAGGTGGAAAAGGCCCAGTGAAGTAGTCGTCAGGTGCTGCTGATTGAGCAACTCATCGTTAAGCCTCCCGGAGATCAATACGCCGCCGGCCACCCCCATGCTTTCGACTCTGGCCGCCACGTTCACGCCGTCACCGTAGATTTCCGTACCGTCGAAAACGATGTCGCCAAGGTGGAGCCCGATGCGTAGGGGAATGCCTTCGGCAACGTTTAGCGCCTGTTGGATGGCAACAGCACAGGCCACGGCTTCGACCCCACTTTTAAAAGTACTGAGGGTGCCATCACCAAAATATTGCAGGATGTTTCCCTGGTAGCGCTGGTGGGTAGCTTCGAAAACCTGGCGATGTTTTTTCCGCTGGGCGGCGGCCTTTCGTTCGTCGGTCTGCATCAGGGCGGTATAGCCCACGATGTCAGTAAACATTACGGCCGCCAGACGGCGGGTTGCTTTTGGGGTGTCCATGGATTTGGTGGTTTTCGCGTTCGATGCCGCCAATCTGATGAATTTTAAGTGGGCTTCCGGGGGGTGTTTCACGGCTCTTTATTCCTCTCCCTTGCACCTGCGGCCGCGCACCTGAAAAATACGCAGGGCGCGGGCGCAGGTGCAAGCTAAAGAACGATAAAGCAAAGAAGCGGATCGCAGACCAGAGTGCCAACAACAATGTACAGAATGTCCTTCCGGAACGACTAGCGGACGCCCCCGCTCCACCTCTGGTGCCCGAGTCAGGCATAACCAAATGCGGCTAAGCTATGCGAACGGCCATTATCTCCAATTAGGAGGGAGTTGTCCGGAAATAGTCCGCCCCCCCCTTAATTACCCTTACCCCTTGTCTGCCCGGTTGGCGCCAGCCCAGCTGGTTTTGGGCCAGCCCCCTCCGTTGCTCCCTGCCGTTTTCCTGCGCGATGGGGGGGGGTGATCACTCCAGAGAACGCCCGCTTTTTCACCGTTACGGTTGACGCCTGACCGTAAGCCGTACATTTATCGTGCACTGACTTGTTACCTCTTGTAGGCTATCCCTTTTCCCTTGCTTACCTTGTTGTCGTTAAAGAATTCGTTTATGCGCTTACTAATTTGCTTATTATTTCCTTTTCTGGCCGCCCTCGATGGTTGCTTCGGGGAGGAAGCTGTTCCGGAAGATAATAACCAGTCAACCGCCGTAAAAACGTTTGGCAAGCCTTCCGCAGATGCCGTTTACCGGGATGCCAGCCAGTCAGTTGCGTCACGCATTAAAGACCTGGTGGCGCGCATGACCGTGGAAGAAAAAGTAGCCCAGGTAACTGCCGTCTGGGCGGATAAGCGGCGAATGGACAATGAGGATTACAGCTTCAATGCGGATAGTGCCAAATTATTGATGCCCCATGGCATTGGCCACCTTACCCGGCCGAGTGAACTGGCCGGCAGCCACGCCGCCGGGCGTACCGGTGCCGAACAGGTGGCGTACATCAACGCAGTACAAAAGTGGCTGGTGGAAGAAACCCGTTTGGGGATACCGGCACTGACGCACGAAGAAAGCCTGCACGGCCTCGCGGCCGTGAATGCCACGAGCTGGGGGCAGCCGATTGCGGTGGCGGCGACCTTTAACCGGGGCCTTACCCGGGAACTCTATACCACCGCGGCCCGGCAGGCGGCCTCCCGGGGCACCCACGTTGTCCTTACGCCGGTGGTGGATGTTGCCAGAGATCCGCGCTGGGGCAGGGTAGAGGAAACGTTCGGAGAAGACCCTTATCTGGCGGGGCAGCTGGGGCTGCAAGCCGTTCTGGGCTTCCAGGGAGAGGACGATAAATGGGATGAGGGAGAAGTCTTTGCCACCCTGAAACACCTGGCCGGGCACGGCGAACCGGAAGGAGGTAACAACATTGCCCCGGCAAATATCTCCGAACGCACCCTCCGGGAAGTTTTCCTGCAGCCCTTTCGCTACATCGTGCAAAACACGAAGGTGCGCAACATTATGGCCAGCTATAACGAAGTTAATGGCGTCCCCAGCCACGCCAATGACTGGATGCTCAATGCCCTGTTGCGAGATACCTGGGGGTATGAAGGAGCGGTTGTCTCGGATTATTTCGGGGTGAGGGAGCTGAGCGATCGCCATGCCGTCGCACCGGACTGGAAGGCTGCAGCTGTGTTAGCCATTTCCTCCGGGGTTGACATCGAACTGCCCGACCGGGAAGCTTTTCCTTACCTGGTGGAAGCCGTTGCGGACGGTACCCTGGAAGAGCGGATACTCGACCGTGCCGTTGGCCGGATTCTGCAGCAAAAGTTTGACCGCGGTCTTTTTGAAAATCCCTACGCGGACCCCGCCGCGGCACTCAGCAATACTGATGCCGACCGGGAACTGGTCCGTCGGGCAGGGGCGGAAGGAATGATCTTGCTCAAGAATAACGGTATTGTACCCTTTGGTGACGACATTAGTCAAGTGGCAGTTATCGGCCCTAATGCAGATAAGGTTTTGCTTGGCGGGTACAGTAACGTGCCGGACCACTTCGTAACCGTCAAGGAAGGACTGGAGAACGTCTATGGTGAAGAGACCGGCTACGTCAGTTATGCGGAGGGAGTAAGGGTTACGGAGCCCGGGAGCTGGTACGCCGATCCCGTCGTCGCAGTACCGGAAAGCGAAGAGCGGCTGCGGATCACGGCCGCCGTTGCGGCGGCCCAAACTGCCGATGTCATTATTCTCGCGCTGGGTGGTAACGAACTCACGAGCCGCGAAGCCTGGGCGGAAGGACACTGGGGCGATCGCCCCAGCCTGGAACTCGTGGGGTTACAAGAGGAACTGGTTGATGAACTGGCTAAGCTAGGTAAGCCCATGGTCAGCCTCATTTTTGGTGGGCGCCCCCTGAACATCAGTAAGGTGGCGGAAAAGTCCGCCGCCGTTTTTCAGTGTTTCTACCTGGGGCAGGAAACGGGGAATGCCGTTACTGACGTGCTGTTGGGCAAAGTTTCGCCGGGCGGCAAGCTTCCGATCAGTATGCCACGCTCGGCTGGCCATATTCCGGCGTATTACAATTACAAGCCAACGGCCCGCCGGGGGTATCTTTTTGCGGACGTAACGGCTGCTTACCCCTTTGGTTTTGGGCTAAGCTATACGTCTTTTAACGTCTCGCCGCCAACGCTGGACGTTCAGGCAATTGAACGCGGGGCCTCCGGCCGGGTATCCGTTACGGTGACCAATACCGGTGAGCGGGCCGGCAGCGAAGTGGTGCAGCTGTACATCCGCGATAAATTTAGCTCGGTGACCCGCCCGATCAAAGAGCTGAAAGGGTTCGAGAAAGTTTTTCTCGAACCGGGAGAAAGCAAGACCGTTGCCTTTACCCTGGGGCAGGAGCAGTTGGAGATGCTGGATATTAATATGCAGTGGACGGTCGAACCCGGAGACTTTGACATCATGGTAGGAACCAGTAGCCGCGCAGAAGATTTGCAATCCGTACTCCTAACGGTTCGGGATTAGTGGCTGAGGAAAAAAACGTAGATTAGGGTAGAAAAAATGCTCCCGGCTCCTGCGTATAGCCGGGCCGGGAGACAAAACAAAAAACAGCAGAATATAGAAGGCGGCGGGTTGGAATCCTGTAAACCGCCCTCAACTCTTTAAAGTGCTCCGTTGCTATTAACGGAGCAGGTCTTAGATTTCGCTAATGCGACGAACTACTTCGTAGAGCTTGGTAGACATTTCTACTTCTTCTACCCAGGGGTCATGCTCGAGGTAGTTGGCAGAGATGAGTTTGAGACCGGTAATTCGGCCCTTGTTGTCGGGGACTTTCTGAACGTACTTGATCCAGATACTTCCCTTACTACGAACGGCATAAATCCGGTTTTCACGGATTTGGCTGATGCCATCAATCTCTTTACAGATCACAATGTCGCCATTGTTGATCACGGGCTCCATGGAGTTACCGGTAATCGGGAAGGCAACAAAACCAGACCCCATAATGCCGGGGAGCCGGAAGAAGTCTGTATCCTCGGTGGTAAAGCTGTCCGTGTCAATACTGGCACCGGCAAAGGCCTCCTTGGAGGTGAACATAATGTTCAGGGGGACGTCCGTCCCCGTTACCGTCGGTGGTTCGGGAAGCTCCATGCCGAAAGGTGTTCCTTCTCCTTCGAGCAGGTAACTCAGATTAACGTTGTATTCATGGCACACCCGGCGGGCTTGCTCATAATTAATGCATCGTTTGTCGTCGTCATTAAGAAAAGCTCGGACGATGTGGCCGTAGGAGCGATTGTTGAGGATGCGCTTGGCAAAATCCCCCAGACCACGACCGTTTCGGTCGTTTTTGATGATTTCTCCACGCTCTTCCAGAATGCGGAAAACCTCTTTAAAGCGATCGTTTAGTTCACGGCGATCTTCGGTAATCATTGGCGGTGTATTTGTTTGGTATCAACAGCAAATTAAAACATTTTAAACTGGCCGCGCAACTTTTCCTTTTAAAATCTTTAAATTTTATGTTTTTTTCTTGAATTAAGATGGGGAATGATGGTAAAAAACAAAGTGTTTGAGGTTTAGGCCTGCGGGCTTATTGCAGATCGGAAACTATTTGTGACCGGTCATGCTACTGTCAGCATAGTTGATTTTATATACTGGAAACTAACAACTTTGTATCTTCCCTCTATGGAAACCATCGTCGATTATTTTGCCAATATTCCTTCCAGTCACCGGAGCCTGATTCTCGTTAGCGGAATAACTGTTTTCTGGCTAATTGAGAGCGCTGTTCCACTGTTTTCCGCCAGTTACGGTAAGTGGAAGCACGCCGGGATCAACTTCTTTTTTACGTTCACGACCATTGTCGTCAATTTCGTACTTGCCTTTATCCTGGTTGCTGCCAGCGAATGGGTGGTCTCCGCAAATTTCGGTCTGTTGCAGTGGCTGGATACCCCCCTGTGGCTAACGCTGGTCCTGGGGCTACCCTTGCTGGACCTGATTGGTGCCTACTTCGCCCACTGGACGGAGCACCGCATCCCCGTCCTCTGGCGTTTTCACCTGGTGCACCATACGGATCAGCACGTGGATACGACTACCGCCAACCGGCATCACCCGGGCGAAAGCGTTATTCGGTTCGTTTTTACCACCGCCGCCGTGCTCCTGGTTGGCGCGCCCATCTGGTTGGTTTTTCTGTACCAGAGCATGAGTGTTGTCCTCAGCCAGTTCAATCACGCTAACATCACGGTTCCAGCCTGGCTAAATACGGTTTTACAACCCGTTTTTGTCACGCCGGATATGCACCGGGTACACCACCACTACCGGATGCCCTACACCGACACGAATTTCGGCAATATTTTCAGTTTCTGGGACCGGCTGTTTGGAACCTACGCTGCGGTGGATAACCGCAAACTGAAGTATGGTGTAGACACCCACATGGAAGCTGCGGACCATAGTAACATCGGCCGAATGCTGGCTATACCTTTTGGCAAAAAGCAGACGCTGACCTATGAAAAAGAGGAAGTACTGTAACTCCTGATGACGTATTTT
>JAUIIF010000812.1 GCA_030431945.1 Bacteroidia bacterium
TGGACATTTTACGGTTTCACCTCTCCCCCCGCCCTCTCCGACTCGCTTCGCCTGAGGGCTCAGCGGAGAGACAGCCAAAAAATGTCCGGTAGACTTAGGCGCGCCGGTAACCGGCGCGGCCTGGCCCCGAAAGCAAACGGCCTGCTTTCCGGAGGGAGAGCAGGCCGCATACCTTATTACTAACAGCGGCATAGCCGCGCATAAAGTGCTTAGTTCAGGCTTTCGCTGAGCTTCTTACCGGGCTTGAATTTAGCCACCGTTTTAGCTGCGATCTTGATCGTTTCGCCCGTACGTGGGTTACGACCGTCACGTGCTGGACGCTCACTAGCCGAGAAAGTACCGAAGCCTACCAGGCTTACGCTGTCACCACTCTTGAGGGCGCCTTGGATAGCGTCAAGGGTAGCGCTGAGGGCAGATTCGGCCTGGCTTTGAGTAAGTCCGGCATTTTCGGCGATAGACGCCACGAGTTCTCCTTTATTCATTGGTTCAGGATTTTGGATATGATTAAGGGCGGCAAAGATTGGTCAGGAGGTCATCCCCTGCAACATTTTCCGCTTGAAAAATGAAATTTTATGTTTTTTTAGTGCAAAAAAGCCCATTTTTGGCGTTTCAAAGGCAAATGCACAATCCCTACAACGTATGAAACAGCTCCGGGTTTACTTTTTTATTATTCTATTCGGCGCTGCCACTGCCTTTATTACTACGGGTTGCGCGCGCAAATCGGGCTGTGCCGCCATTGAGTACACGGTAAAACCACAGGTCAAAAAGAACGGACAACCGAAAAAGAAAGCGTCTACCGGTTTATTCGACAAAAAGACCCGGCGGAAGATGGGGGGCTAAGCCATCGACCCTTCATTTACCCCTGCATTGCTTTTTTACCGCTTCCCACCGGAGCTCAGACGGCGGTCTTCACCCTTTCCCCCCGCTTGATCTCGCGGATCCGGTACGGGCGCTTGTCCTGACTTTCGTAGTACGTACGCATCAGCACCTCGACAATAATGCCGACGGTGACCAGCTGGATGCCTCCCAAGAGCAAAATAGCTCCCAGGATCAGCAGGGGCTTCCCCCAGATGTCCTGCCCCATGATTTTGAGAAAGAGCAGGTAGACATTGATCAGTACACCGATAGTAAACAACAGCAAGCCGGACTGGGCAAACAGGTGCATCGGCTTCTGCAGGTATTTCTTGAAAAAGAGCATCAGCAGCAGATCACTGACCACTTTGAAGGTCCGCCCCAGGCCGTACTTACTCTGCCCGAACTGACGGGCATGGTGTCTTACGGGTATTTGGGTGATCCGTGCGCCCTCCAGACTGGCCAGTACGGAAATGAAGCGGTGCAGCTCTCCGTAAACGCCCATGTCCTTAGCAATTTCGGAGCGAAAAACCTTGAGGGCACAGCCGTAATCCCGCAGGTGGACACCACTCAGGTTACGGATGATCCAATTCGCAATCCGGCTGGGAATTTTCCGGAGCAAAGCTCCGTCCTGCCGGTTGACCCGTTCCCCAACGACCAGGTCCCAGTCACCATCCCGTACCATGGTCAGCATTTCCGGCAGGTCCTGCGGGTCATTTTGCAGGTCACCGTCCATGGTCGCAATAAACTGGCCCCGGGCAACATCAATCCCGGCCATCAGCGCCAGGCTCTGGCCGTAGTTTTTGCGGAATTCCACGACGACCAGCCGGGGGTCAGCAATACTTTTCAGCTCCGCCACGGTACCGTCCGTACTGCCATCATCCACGTAGATGATTTCGTATTCCATCCCCGTCAGCGCACCGTTGATACGGTCAATCAGCGGGCGGATATTCTCCAGTTCATTATAGACGGTTACGATAACGGAAAGCAGCATGACGCAAAGATAGGGAGAAGTCAAAGAGTAGCCGCACCCCGGGGCTGAACTT
>JAUIIF010000813.1 GCA_030431945.1 Bacteroidia bacterium
CGGCCGCAAGATAAAAAATGTCCCATCTACCGGCGACCACGCCTGTAGCTGTTTTACTGTTCTGATTTGGGTTTAATGCCCAAGCGGACCGAAACGATGTGACTGTAGGTGCTTCTGCCATCGTCTTCGCCTAAATCGGTATAGGCATAATCGACGTTGAGCTGGCCGACCTTCAGGCCCAGCCCCAGGCTGGGGCGGGAGTTGAGACGCTCGACCTGATCAAAGTCCTGAATCCGTTGTAATTGAGAAACCCCGGCACGCAGAAAAATAAAATCGGCGTAGCCGGCCTCCAGGCCGAAAGCCGGATCGAGGCTAATGGGATCTCCGGAGATCAGCGTATTCCGGGCACCATCCGTGGTGGCGATGAGATCAAGTTCGGCCGTAAGTCCGATATCCGTAGTGATGGCGAACGTCCGGTTCGCGGCCAGAATAAGGGTTGGCCGGGTTGTCTCCAGGGAATTAATCGGCACTTCGTTGTTAGTCAGTTGCAGCGTTTCCCGCTCCGTTTCCGTAAAACTGAAGGACCAGGCATTAAAGGTGGTGGTGATATCGCGGGCCAGTACAGCGAACGTCCAGTTCTTCCGCTCCAGCTGCGCCCCGAGGTCAATACCAAACCCCCAGGAATTGGCAAACTGGCCAATGGTACGACGGACGATCTTGACGTTGCCCCCCAGCCGCAGGGCACCATTGGTTTTCAGATAAGCCCGGGAGTAGGTACCCAGGAAGGCATAATCTGCGGCGGAGAATTCCGTGACATTATCAAAGTTGATGGTACCGTCAGCTTCGTAGAGCGAAAGGGTGTTGGGGATGTTATCGATGCCGAAACGGATAACGCTGAAACCAATACGCTGATTTTTTCCTGCCAGGGGCAAAGTGAAGCCCAGGTAATCGTAATTGCCTACTCCCCCAAACCATTCGGCGTGCATAGCCCCGATTTCCAGGCCGGCTTCCGGCTTCAGGCCGGCTAAGCCGGCGGGGTTCCACGCCGTTGCGTAAACGTCCTGCTGGCCGGCAACGACGGCCGTTCCCAGCGAGTGGGCGCGGGCACCGACGCCGATGGTTAAAAATTCATTGCTGTACTTCTGAGCAATCATTGCATCCTGCGTGCCCGCCAAAAAAGCGATGGTAAGGAGTAAAAATGTAAATCGTTTAGTCATAGTTGGGGGGTCGGGTAATGGCTTGATAACGCCGCGCAGCGGCTCTCCGTGTACCAGCCGCTAAAATAATGATACCTTCGAAGCGCAAAATGTTATCAGCAGACAGATGAGCAAACAAATGGTCGAAGCGGTAGTGGACTTGCGCGGCGTAAATATCCGACAAGGAACCCGGAACATCCTGGAAAAGGTAGATTTGAGGATCATGCCCGGGGAATTTGTCTACCTGGTGGGCAAAACCGGTTCCGGAAAATCCAGCCTCCTGAAAACCCTCTATGCGGCCCTGCCGCTGGCCGCCGGTACGGGGACGGTAGCCGGCTTCGACCTCCGAAAAACCGGGCGGCGAAAAATCCCGCACCTCCGCCGGAAGCTCGGCATCGTCTTCCAGGACTTCAATTTACTGATGGATCGTACCGTGGAGGAAAACCTGCAGTTTGCCCTGCAGGCCACGGGCTGGAAAAAGGGAGCCCCCAGTGACCAAAGAATCACCGAGGTCTTAGGAGCCGTCGGACTGGAAGACCGCCGCCGATCGATGCCCCACACCCTGAGTGGCGGAGAACAACAACGGGTTGCCTTCGCCCGGGCCCTGCTGAACTCCCCCACCCTGCTCATTGCTGATGAGGTGACGGGGAATCTGGATCCGGAAACCAGCCGGGAGATGCTCGCCCTGATGCGGCAACTCGGCCGCGACCACGGCACCGCCGTACTCTTTGCCACCCATGACTACCGCCTGCTGGATACC
>JAUIIF010000109.1 GCA_030431945.1 Bacteroidia bacterium
TTCGCGGAAGGCGTTATTGGTTTGGGCGCGGACGCAGGTGCAGGCCAGAACGAGGAAAAGCAGGGAAAGTAGGCGCATGGTAGTTGTCGGTATCCGGTAGTTAAAGGCTGTTGGTTGAGCGAGCTACAACTCAATAATAATGCGCCGGTAAATGTCCGAGCGGTCCCGTTCGATCTTCGCGAGTTGCCGGACCACCTGCGGATCATCTCCGTAGGAGACGAGCATGGCTTTGATTTCTTCCCGGGCTTCCGTAAGCTCGTCCAGCTCGTGGCGCAGGATGTTGAGCTTGGGCTCGTTACGGGCCTCGATTTCCGCAATGGCGTTAGCAAAACTTTCTTCCCCTTCGTCCCAGTCAATATTGCTTTTCAGCGGGGCTACTTCCTGGGAGTAGGCCACCGTCACTTTCTGTTGGCTGCTGATGCCGCTTTGCAAACCGAGGCCAACCGTAATCACCAGGGCAAGCGCGGCGGCTACGCCGGCTAAAGTCCGGGGCCACAATTTGCGCTGTTTGGCCGGCACCGCGGCGGCCGCTTCCAACTCCCGGCTCAGGTTGTTCCAAACACCGGCCGGGGGCGTATAGCTGGGGAGCTGATCCGAGAGGGCAGGGGTGAGCTGTGCCCCGATGCTTTCCCAGAGCCCCTCCGGGGCATCATAACCAGGAAGCCTGTTCAGCGCGTCCCGGAGATTATTGCGGTTTTTTTCTTTCATCATTAATTTACTTCGTCGGTTTTGACTACAAGTTGGTCATTCAGTCAGGACGCCCCTGACGCCGTGGCGCTATACGTAGTGACGCAAGTATTCGCGCAGCTTCTTCTTAGCGTAGAAGAGCTGACTTTTACTCGTGCCAACGGAGATGTTCAGCATATCGGCTACTTCCTGGTGCTTGTAGCCCTCCACCTCGATCAGTACGAAAACGGCGCGGTAACCATCTGGCAGCTGGTTGATGGCTTTTTCCAGGTATTCCGTGTCGAGGCTCGTGGTACCCCAGTCTATTTCTTCGTCGGCGTAGTTCAGGGGAAGTTCCTCCGTCACTTTATGGCGGCGGATCTTGTTCAGGGCGGTCCGGACAATAACCACCTTCATCCAGGCACCCACCGTACTCTCCCCCCGGTAAGTGTCCAGCTTCTGGAACACCTTTAAGAACCCTTCCTGCAGGGCGTCGTTAGCCAGGTCGAAATCTGCACAAATCCGGTAGCAGGCTGTATACATGGCCCGGCTGTACCGGTCGTATAATTCTTTTTGGGCACGACGATCCTGCCGCCGGCAGGCCGCCACGAGTTCCTGTTCGGTCATGCGGGCGGGAGTTGTCAACGGTGCCGTCGTAGCGGGTTGTCCGGGTAGCCTTTTGATCATTACGCGTGGAGTGTAGTAACCTAAGGATAACGAGAAAAAAGGAATGGTTGGTTTGGCGGGCGGAAAAGTCGTCGGGGTAAATAGGGAAAAGTCCATATCGGCACGGGAAATTTCCAATATGGACTTCTCCATATCTACAGAAGCCAAAAAACAAAATCCCCCTGTCCCCCCCCTCACTCAATCCCCCCACGTTCCCTTCAGCACCACGCCCGCCGCCCCTGCGCCCCGGAAGATGCCTGCACCGGCGGCCGCGCCCTGAAAACAATTTAAGTAAATAAATATATGTTAAGTATTTTACCCATTCGTTTTTTACTTATTTTTTACTTGCTGATAATCATTAAGTTGTACCCCTTCGTAATCCGTTCATATGTTGTTTCTTTCATGGTTTGATTCAAACTAAGTCCCGTTTACCGGGTACTTTCGATCATGATTACCAGCGAACGTACCACTCTCGATCACCTTCATGCTGCCGACCGGGCGGATATCGAAGAACTTACTAACCGGATCTACGCCTACCAGCGTGGTCAGGAAGATGAAGATCGTTTCAAGCATTATCGCCTGACCCGCGGAGTGTACGGACAGCGGCAAATCGGTGTCCACATGTTCAGGACGAAAATTCCGTTCGGACACCTGACGCCCGATCAGCTCATCGCGCTGGCAAATATTTCTGAGAAATATACCAACGGCCGCCTGCACCTGACCACCCGGCAGAACGTCCAGTTCCACTACGTAAAGCTCAATGACAGTCCGGCCATCTGGCAAGAATTGGCGGAAGCGGGCATGACTGCCCGCGAGGCCTGTGGCAATACGGTCCGTAACCTGACGGCGAGCCCCCTGGCCGGGGTAGACCCCGAGGAACCCTTTGATGTGAGCCCCTACGTCTACGCTGCTTTCGATTATTTCCTCCGCAATCCTATTTGTCAGGAAATGGGCCGGAAAATCAAACCGGCTTTCTCCTCCAGCGAAAAGGATTCAGCCTTCACCTATTTTCACGATTTTGGCTTCATCCCCCGTATACGGGACGGAAAAAAGGGGTTCAAGGTCGTAGTGGCCGGTGGCCTGGGGGCAGTGTCCATGATCGCTCCTACTGCGTATGAATTCCTGGAAGCCGATCGCATCATCCCATTCATGGAGGCGGCCATCCGTGTTTTTGACCGTTACGGCGAGCGGGAAAAGCGCATGAAAGCCAGAATGAAGTACCTGCTCAAGGACATGGGGCTGGAGCAGTTCCTGGCCCTGGTGGAAGAGGAAATGCCGGCCGTGGCTCACCAGACCTTTGCCGTAGATGAAAGCCTGATCCCCAGCCTGGGCCGGGTACCGGGAGACAATTTTCCCGCTACCGCGCCGCTCCACGAAAAACTCTACGAAGAGTGGCTGAAGACCAATGTTCTTGAACAACGCCAGGGCGGCTACCGTGCCGTGGCCATTCGCATTCCGCTGGGCAACCTGGAAGCAGAACAGGCCCGTCTGCTGGCCGGGTTGATCAAAGAGTTCGCCTCCGATGACATCCGGCTCAGCGTGCAGCAGGGAATGGTCTTGCGCTACGTACCCCCTTCCGCCCTGCCACACTTGTTTAACGGACTGTACGCCCTCAACCTGGGCTTACCCGGGTATGATACCACCGCCGACATTACGGCCTGCCCGGGGACGGATACCTGCGCCCTGGGCGTGACCAACTCAACGGGGCTGGCCACTATTCTGGAAAAACTGGTCCGTGATGAGTTCCCCGAAATGGTAACGGAAAATGACGTAAGAATAAAAATAAGCGGCTGTATGAATGGTTGCGGCCAGCACATGGCCGCCAACATCGGCTTCCACGGCTCCAGCATTCGTGCCGGCCAGAAGATTGCGCCGGCCATGCAGGTCGTGGTCGGCGGTGGCATCGCGCCCGACGGGCGCGGCTTTATCGCCGAAAAGGTCATCAAAGTACCAACCCGCCGCATCCCCCAGGTGGTGCGGGAACTGTTCCGGGATTATCAGCAAAACGCCAATGCCGGAGAGTACTACAACGATTACGTGGTCCGGCAGACTAAGCGCTACTTCTACGATTTACTCAAACCCCTGGGAGATAGCACGAACATCTCCGACGAAGAATTTTTCGACTGGGGACAGGATGAAGAGTACCGCCAGGAAATCGGCGTGGGCGAATGTGCCGGGGTAAGCCTCGACGTTATCGGCGCTATTCTGAATGATGCCGCCAATAAAGTAATCGCGGCCGGTCAGTCCGTCAAGGGAGAGGCCTGGGCCGATGCCGGTTACCACGCCTACTCCGCCATGATCACCGCTGCGAAAGCATTGCTGCTCGCCGAAGATGTGAAGTGTAATACCCACATCGGTATCCTCAACGACTTTGCCGGGCAGTTCGGCGATCGCTTCAGCGAAGCGATGCCCTTCCCGGAATTCGTCCTCCGGATAAAGCAACAGAAAGCCACCCCCGCTTTTGTGGCCGAATACCTCGCTGCTGCCCAGGCTTTTGTCTCCAAGGCCATTAAAACACGCGAAGCGCAGCTGGACAAAGTCGTCGTCGGCGAGTACTACAAAGCCTAGCCCCCGCGCCGGATAACTCCCATCGTTATCCTGGCTCAGGCTAAAAAAAACAGACGATATGTCTTTACCCCAAATTACCCTCGTTGGCGCCGGCCCCGGTGACCCGGACCTCATTACCCGCAAGGGGCTGAAGGCGCTGCAAACGGCTGACGTTGTTTTGTACGATGCCCTCAGCTCCGCAGAACTGCTCGCAGAAACGCCGGCACACTGCCAGCGGATTTTCGTCGGCAAACGAGCTGGCTGCCACTATAAAAAGCAGGAGCAGATTAACGAGCTTTTGGTCGCCGCCGCTCTTGAGTACGGCCACGCCGTCCGGCTCAAAGGCGGTGACCCCTTCGTCTTCGGCCGTGGGCAGGAAGAGAAAGCCTTTGCGGAGGCCGCCGGCATTCCGGTGACGGTCGTACCGGGTATCAGCAGCTGTATCAGCTTGCCGGAGTTGCAGGGGGTAGCCCCTACCAGCCGCGGCTATGCAGACAGTTTTTGGGTGCTCACGGCGCACACCCGCAGTGGAGGTCTGAGTAATGACTTACTTTTGGCCCCGCAAACGGAGGCTACCGTCATCATCCTGATGGGGTTGGGCCGGCTGGACCAGATCTGCGCGCTCTGGGATGCAGCGGGTAAAGGCAACTTGCCCGCCATGGTTATCCAGAACGGCAGCCGGCCTGACGAAAAATGCTGGGTCGGCACCGTGAATGACCTGCCCGACCGTGTTGCCGCGGAGCGGAATAACGGACCGGGCATCATCGTGCTGGGAAAAACAGTAGCTCAGCACCCTGCCTTCCGGCAGGAGGTGCTTGCGGCAGTGCCCTCCGCAGCATTAGTATCAGTTGCGGGCTAAAGCCTGCTATCTCTTATCCATCTCTTCCTTTATGACCAACCCCCTTTACCCCGCTTTTTTTCGCCTCGATCGCCTGCAAATGCTGGTGGTGGGTGCCGGTGAGGTGGGAGAAGAAAAGTTGAGCTTCATCCTCAAGTCCAGTCCCAACGCCCGCGTACTGATCGTCGCGCCCTGGATGGGGGAGGAGTTGCGGGGCTTGCTGGACGGGTACGAAGCAGCGGCGCGGACGCAGGTGCCGGCCAACCCGGACGAAGCAGGCTTTGGTGGAGAGCAGGTAGTGGCCGCCCGCTTTGCGGGGGAATCGCCGGCGGGGGAGTGGCACACGCCGGCCGGGGGGACCGTCATCTGGTATGACCGGAAATTCCGCGTTGATGACGTACACCTTGCTGACCTCGTCATCGCGGCAACTAATTTTAAGGACATCAACCGCGCCGTCTGGCAGGCGGCGAAAGCCGCCCGCAGGTTAACCAACATCGCCGATACCCCCAGCCTGTGTGATTTTTACCTCGGCAGCATCGTTACCCGTGGCCCCCTGAAGGTGGCCATCAGTACCAACGGACAAAGCCCCACCTTCGCCAAGCGTTTCCGGCAGTGGCTCGAAGCAGAGCTGCCCGCGTTTGAAACCACCGGCCTGCTGGACAACCTGAAGGTGTTCAGGGATCGGCTGACCGGAGATTTTCAGGCAAAGGTCCGTCAACTGAATGCCGTGACGAATAGTTTACTTGCCTCCACGGCGGGTGACCCCGCAGGGTGCCGGTGCCCTGAAGGCGAATGCCTGGTGGAAGCAGCAGCTAGCCGGCCTGCTCCTCCAACGACCTCCGCACCGGCGTCCGCGCCCAAAAATATTAAATCGGAATAAGTGCCGCTGTGGTGAATTAACCCGCAGCAGTAACCTTCCCAGCTCCAGAAACTGAGACATGAATAAGACGATACTTAAGGCAGATATTGAAGCCCTGAACGCTGAATTTGCTGCCCTGGATTTTCAGGACCGCTTTTTCCGGCTCTACGAATATTTTCCCGTCGGGGAAGTCCTGTTTACCAGCAGCTTTGGCACCAAGTCCGTCGTGATGCTGACCTTCGTCAGCCGTGCCAATAAGGCCCAGAAGGTACACATGCTGAATACGGGGTACCATTTTCCCGAAACCCTGACGTATAAAGATACCCTGAGTGAGGTTACCGGCCTGGAAGTGGTGGAAATTCATCCGGATGCCACCCGCCATCAGCAAACGCTGGAAACCGAAATGTGGGACAGCCAGCCCAGTCGCTGCTGCCACTACAATAAAGTTATGCCCCTGAAAGCCGTCAAGGAAGAACATACCGTATGGATGTCCGGCGTCCACAGTTACCAGACCATGAACCGTGCCGCCATGCGGATCTTCGAAGAAGTGGACGGGCTGATCCATTTTCACCCGCTGATTGATATCACCGAAGGAGAGTTTTTATACTACCTCGAAAAAGATAAATTGCCCCGCCATCCGCTGGAGGCTCAGGGCTATGGTTCCATCGGCTGCCACCATTGTACCCGCCCCGGGCAGGGCCGGGCGGGGCGCTGGGCCGGTAAAGACAAGGACGAGTGCGGCCTGCACGTAGGCTAAGTCCGCCAGGCGCCCTCGCGGCCCGCTTCGTCTCTGAGCACGAGGCTGGCCGGCGGGGTTGGTACCCGCAGTGGCGATAAACTGCAACTTGCAAAATTTGTTAATTACCCAATGAAAGATAAAATGATCCAGACAGATATCCTCATTATTGGTGCCGGACCGGTCGGCCTGTTTACCGTTTTTGAAGCGGGTTTGCTCAAACTCCGTTGTCACCTTATTGACAGCCTGGGCCAACCCGGAGGTCAGCTAACGGAAATCTATCCAAAGAAACCCATTTACGATATTCCGGGGTACCCAAGTGTCCTGGCCGGGGAGTTGGTGGATAATCTGATGGAGCAGATCAAGCCCTTTAACCCCGGGTTTACCCTGGGGGAGCGCGCAGAGCGCGTCGAGAAGGTAGGCGAGAAGATGTATCAGGTAACGACCTCAAAAGGGACCGTACATCAGGCTCCGGTTATTATGATTGCTGGCGGCCTCGGCTGCTTTGAGCCCCGGAAACCCCCCATTCCGGGCATCAACGATTACGAAGATAAAGGGGTCGCCTACGTTATTCGCGACCCTGAAGTGTACCGCAATAAGCGGGTACTCCTGGCCGGCGGTGGTGATTCTGCGCTGGACTGGACCATCTTCCTCGCGGACGTTGCCAGTGAGGTGACGCTCGTCCACCGCCGCGATTCCTTCCGGGGGGCGCTGGACAGCGTGGAAAAAGTGATGGAACTGGCGGAGGCCGGAAAAATCAACCTGATCACCAACGCCCAGGCCACCGGAATTTCCGGTGATGGCAAGGTAGAGGGAATCACCGTAAAGCATAAGTCTGGCGACGAAGAACTGATCGCCGTAGATGACTTCGTCCCGCTCTTTGGTCTGGCTCCGAAGCTGGGGCCAATTGCCGACTGGGGGCTCCAGATCGATAAAAACGCAATTGTGGTGGACACCACGGACTACGGTACCGGTGTACCGGGCATCTACGCCATCGGTGACATCAATACCTACCAGGGCAAATTAAAGTTGATCCTCTGCGGTTTCCACGAAGGGACGATTGCCGTTCAGTCCGCCTTCAGCTACATCTACCCGGACAAGAAGCTCAGCTTCAAGTATACAACCGTTAACGGCGTTCAGGGTCTCCCGAAATCTTCCGACGAAGCAGTCCCGGCGTAGCCTAACCTGCCGGCAACACGGAATAATAATGGCCAGCCTCTTCGTGGAGGCTGGCCATTGCTTTGCTGGCTAAACCTTTAGCCTGTCGGGGGAAAAACCAACGGCCACCACCTCAGTGATAGCCGTTAGCGAAAATGTTGTTCAAAGTTCAAAGTGCTGTATGCGCCTCTGTCAAAAGTGGTGCAAAGAAACGATGAATTATCGGTCAATAAATGCTATTTGGCGACAAATAAAGATTGCTTTACTTTTTAGATGACAAGGCCGGTTTCTTGGTCGATAAGTTGCTTTAAAAGGTCGCTCAATATTCAGCAGCTGGACTTAATGGTGGTTTTTTGTGAGGCAACGGTAGGTTTTTATGGGTTATTGGTGCTGTTTTTTTGAGGTAAAGTGTACGATCGGAACGGTGAAATTGACCTGAGACAGCCGGACGGGCGCGTTTGACTACAGCTTTCTGCCAATACTGACCCCATCCCTTAGCGGCAGCAGTACCACCTCCATGCGGTGGTCATTGAAGAGGAGGTCATTATACGCCTGCAGTGCTTCCACGTCGGGGTTGGGCCTGCCGGTTTTATTGACTTTGCCATCCCATAAAATGTTATCGGCCAGCAAGAGCCCTCCCGGGGTGATGCGGTCCACCAACTGGTGGAAATAATCGGGGTAACCCCGTTTGTCCCCGTCCAGGAAAACGAGGTCGAAGGTCCCCTCCAGACGGTTAATGACGTCAGTGGCCTGTTCTACGTGAAGTTTGATCTGCCGGGAAAACGGTGAGTTGCGAAAGTGTGCCGCGGCCAGCAGCGCGACCTCCTGGTCGCCCTCAATGGCGTGTAACACCCCGCCAGGGGCAAGGCCTTCCGCCAGGCACAGGGCGGAGTAGCCCGTAAAGGTGCCTACTTCCAGAATGGTACGTGGTTGCCGAAGTTTACTGAGCAGCGCCAACAGCCGGCCCTGAAGCCGGCCGCTCAGCATTTGCGGAGCCATGGTTTTGAGAAAGGTCTGGCGCTCCACCTCCTGTAAGTAATCGGGCACCGGGCCAGAGTGAGCTTCGGCGTATTCGTAGCGGGGGTCGATCAGGTCGCGCATCAGGGATTAGTCTTGCGGGTGGGAAGTGGGTACGCCGGAGGCACCTGCTGCCAGTAGGGGCGGGATGTCTTCCAGTGGCACGTTCACTTCGATAATGGCATGGTCCGGGGCCAGAAGCAGGTTGGTGGGCACCTGTTTGATGCCATACAGACCGGCAATTTGTCCACCGAGAAACTTAAAGCTGCTGGTGTAATCCATTACCTGGTGGGGCCAGGTTCGCTGGTCCCGGGTTCTGGCGCGGTGCCAGGCACTGCTGTCCCGCTCGATGGCAACGGAAACAATGGTGAGGTCTTCGCCATACTGCTGGTGCAAGGCCACCAGTGCCGGGCTTTCCCGTCGGCAAGGCCCGCACCAACTTCCCCAAAAATCAAGCAGAACGTACTGGCCGCGAAGATCTTTCAGGCTGAATTCCTGGCCATCAGCGCGTACGGCGGCAAAATCCGGCGCGTATTCCTCCGCCCCCACGCTGGGGGTAAAGTACCAGGCCCGGCCGCCAAACCAGCCGGCGAGTAACAGTAGTGGAATCCAGAATTTTCTACCAGGCATTCTCATCGTCCAGGGGGGGTGTTTGGTACGCTTGTTTGGTCTGCAGCCGGCGGCATTGCCGTTCGTAGAGCAACCGGGCCAGACCGATATTGGCGGCCTCCGGGGCATCCGGCCGGAAGGCGGCAGCCACGGCCTCCTCGGAGACGTCGAGCGTATAGCATAAACTCATCAGCTGTTCCATCCGGTGTTGCATCCAGTAGTCTACAGCATCCGCCAGCTGACGGAGGAAGGTGGCCTCGTCCACTTGCTCCGGCAACGCGGGCAACTCGAGGGAAGAGGAAAGAAGTTGTTGGGCGGAAGGAGAACGCATGGTCGGGAAACGTCTGGAAGCAGGGCAAGGTTGGTGGAGTACCTGCCTAATCAAAACGCAACGTCAACTGCCGGTCCTCCAGGCTCCCCGGCGCCTGATCAAAGAGTAAGATGCTGCAGGCCAGTCCCCGACCTGCCCTGTAGGTCGCAATCAGCTGGGCGTGCGCGTAGGGACTGTAGCTGGACTTGGGGCGGAAAGTGTACATGCGGGCCCAGTCTGCGTTCAGCACGGCCAGTTCTTCCTCGTCGAAAGAATGCACCGTGGTTACCGCGTCTTCGGCGTTACTTCCCAGGTTCACCACCAGTAAGGAGGTGCGCATATGCGGCCGCTGGTAGTAGATATCGTGCTCATTTTCCGGGACGAGGTAAAAGCGCATCTCCAGCTTTTCCTCTTTGGAGTATACGGTCAGCTGGTCTTGCAGGTAGTCATTTTCGGGGCTGCGCTTCAGCCGGAAACGGGCCTCGTCCGGCAGGGCGAGGTGAACTTCGAGCTGGCTGAGCAATTCGGTAAATGCCGCCGGCAGTTCCGGTTGGCTGCTGGCTGGTCCGGAGTAAATGCAACAGGCTAAAAAGAAAAGGAAACGCATGGTGGTAAAGGTAAGGAATAGGGAAATGCTGCGGACCACGTAGCTGCCGGCCTGCTCCACCTACGTCATTTACGGTGGGGGGCAAAAATACTGGTGAGCCGTTCGGTCAGCAGGTTGGTCA
>JAUIIF010000110.1 GCA_030431945.1 Bacteroidia bacterium
TGCAAGCTGGTTGGACAGATCCATTTGCGGCCGGGGCTGCGGTGCCTCAGCCTTGGCGGTTTCGGGTGCCGGTGCCGTCCGGGGCCGGTTCATCCAGGCGGTAAAATCCTCGAGTTTATCAGCGGTGGGAAAAAGCCGGTACTTCAGTACGAAAGCGGTAATGCCCTGCTTGGCCAGTGCTTCAGCCACTTCCCAGCCCTCGTTGCCCAGGGAAAGCCACCGGAAGCCGCCGCCCGGAGCCACGATCACCGCCGCGCCGTTGGCTTTACCGGGTTCAGGAAAGAAGGGGGTCAACGTAGCGGTGGTAATGTTACGGGCCATCGGGTCTCCCCACTGCCGGAACCATGATTCCGAACTCGGCTGATCGGCTACGCCGCCAGTGCCCAGGAGAATGGCATTGGGCTCTGCGGGTGCTTCAAGGGGGTAAATGGTCCCGTCTTGTGCTGGAAGGAACACAGCCCACAGCAGAAGGCACCCCAGCAGGGAGGTTTTGAACAGTAATGCGGATTGGTGAATCATGTTGTATGATTTAAAAGGTGATCGAATTCAAGTTGAAAATGAAGATTGCCGAAACGTAATTACGGCCTTTGATTGGGGCGGGGCCGCAGGTGCAGGGCTGATAACCGATGAGCCATGGCAGGCCCGATCATCTTAACCGGCTATTTCACGATGGCTTTAAAGACCGATCCGAAAATAAGATAGCTGGTGTTTCCGCCGATGGTCCCCTCGTTCTGCCCCCATAAGAAGGGCCAGTCATCGTAGTTCTCAAAGTGGTCAGGCTGGCGGAACAGCAGTCCTGGCGCCACGTTACCTGGGATAAAAGAGAAATCAGCGCGGTTGTTTCCGTAAAACACTTCCTTGGGCCTGGTGGCACCCAGCGTTGCCACCAGGGAGTAATTATGATAGGGGTGACAACCGAAAAGCCAGTTAGTGACCTTGAAGGCAGATTCTTTACCCACTATGTCGGGGAAGTACTTGCTAGCAAAGCAAACAGTGGTGCCAAAGTTGACGATCTGGCCGCTGCCGGCCCAGTTTCCTAGCCCAATCGGCACGCCGTAGGGATTGTCTTTTTCAAGCCCATCAATGTACTCCTTGTACTTAATGACGAAGGGCCGCAACTTGTCCTTGTAAGTGTCGTCCATTTCCGGAATGGCATCCAGTGCGGTCAGCAGTAGCCAGTTGACATTCTGGTCCAGCGCAGGCCATAATAATTCCTGGAATTTATCGGCGTACGCTTGCTCTCCGGTAGTGATGTAGAGTTGCAGATTGGAACCAATGTCCGCTCCCACCCCCCATCGTCGTGCAGGGGTGTCCTTTGGTTCGGAGGCAAGCAGTTCCGTTCCTTCCTTAAGGAGCCGTTTTGACTGGGCCAGCGCCCGCGCCGCAAGCTCGTCGTTATACCCCTTCAGCGCACGGCTGGCTGCCGCTAAAGTGGTAGCTGCACGGAGATCACGTCGGGCGCTCCGACTCGTGAACGCCCACATATCGTCCTTGACTCCGCTGGAGCGGCCGTCTGCGGCAACCTCGTAAGGGCCCAGTTCGGGGTTGTAGGGAAGCCCGTCAGTAATGGAAGCGGCATCGCCCAGGTGATGGTAGTTGTCGAGCACAGAATTCGTAAGCGTAAGGGCCATATGGCCAAGGATCTCTGCCTGAGCGACCAGGTTCAGCGTGCCGTGCTCGAGGTACTGGAGAACATCGGGAGTACCGTCCGGCCGGTGTAGGTCAACGTAGCGTTGGTCCTCGTCAACGAAGGTCTGGTCGCGGGTAGGCTGGAAGTATTCCCAGGTCCGGGCGAAGTTTTGCACCACGCCAAGGTTGGCACCGGTCTCAATATCAAAATCACCGGCGTCGAAAAAGCCGCCGACGTTGAGGCCGGGGATACGCTCCAAAGCCTTGAACTTAGTGTCAGTTGCAGGGCCTTGCCCGTGCATGTCGAAGTGCTCGGTACTCGGCGGAGCCTGCAGGTAGCCTTCTTTGAACGGTTCCCCGTGCCACATCCGGTACCCCTCGTTCACAGCCATGTGGTTCATGTGGATGGGAATCCAGACGTCACTGGTCGCGTCGGTGATCTCATCGTAGACGTTCTCACCGATGATGAAATTATTTGTCTTTACGTCTCCATACTGAAGGTAGTACACACCGCTTTCCGTGACCTTAGTGAAATCAAACTTGACGTAGTGGTACTTAAAGTAGTCACCCCACGGCTCGATGGCCCCGGTAAAGACTTCGGTTGCCACGCCATCGTTACCAATTTTGTACAGGGATGCAGTCGGTAATGGCTTGCTATTCTTGTCCAGTTCGATGACGGAGATTTTCTCCTGACCGGGAAGGTAGCCTACTTGCGAAAAACCAATATTAGGTGCTCTTACCCAGCCGTCAATGGCGTTTGGCTCTACGACCCAGCTTAACACTTTACCGGTTTTCCCCGCAGGCAGTAGGCTACGCACGACGTACCAGCCGTTCTGGGCCAGAATGCGACCATCATACAGCATCAAGTCTGTATTTTCCGAAGTGATTTTGACGAGCCGCTCAGGATCGTCGGGCGCCAGGAGCAAACTCCGTCCGGTTTCCAGGGGAAGCGGTTCAATGAAGGAGTTGGTACCCCGGTCGTCGGCAGTTACATACCCTAAAAACTGCTTAAGCTTCTCCGAGTTTGGCCGGGTCACGGTATTGCCGACAACGTAACGGGGAAAGCGATTCAGCCGCCCGTCCATCAGGTAGACTTTGTTCCAGTACTGTGACGGCAGAAACTCCAGGTTGAAGCCGGCCTCTCCTTCCAATTCGGCGGGAATTTCCTCGTCCAGATAAACTGAAATTTCGACTCCCTTCCCCTTAGGGCTAACCACAACCCGGGATTCAAAATCGTAATCCTCGTACCGGAGCGTAGCCCCGATGGTTTGGTTTACTGAATCGATCGTCCTGGCGGAGATGCCCGGCACCAGGTCCCATTGTTCAGGTGTACTGGACAGCCGGACGGCACCGCCCTGGGCCGTACGGACGCCGTGGTGAATCAACTCAATCCCGGCATTCTTCTCGTCGTTGAATCCTCCCGTAAACAGATTGCTGTAAACCAAAACGTTGACCCCCCGGGTCTCGAAGTATTCCAGGTCATTGAGGCTAAGGGCCTGGGCAGAGACCCAGGTTAACGGAGACGACAGCAGTACGGCAAGGAATAAATAATTGGATACCCTCATGCAAATAGTTAGGTTATAAGTTGATAAATAAATGATACCACGCCTTCCGCTGCATTGCTTAGGTGCTTACCCTCGCCTTACTTTTTGCATTGGCAGGCCCGCAGGTACTACGGAGCGGCAGTAAGCGCCTCTCGTGCCCTATTGACGCAACACCTCGTCGTCTCCCGCGTAGCGGAACCACTCGAAGGAAGCCGTATTCTCGGAGGTTTTGCCGGACGAGGTAGCGTACATCCCGATCGTTACCCCTACAAAACCGCCGGCTTCCTGGGTACTGAGGTATTTTCCTTCCACACCTTCGGCAAGCGTGGTATACTCCCCTTCCGCCCCAGCGTAGCTGAAGCGGTACGCATCGTTTACGAAATCGACTTTCAGTCGCAGCGGACCGTCCGGAGCCGGAGCGCTGGTAACTTCTTCGTTGCCTTCCTCTGTAGCTTTCAGCAGCTGTACCAGGGGCTTCCCGTCAGCCAGCGTTTTCACGAACGTATAGTTGTTGCGGGAGCTTTGGAAGACGACCAGGCCGGCCTGCTCGCCCGCAGCTTGTGGCTCGAAAGTTACCAGTGTGGATGCTTCCCCCGCCAGGTGGTGCTGGCGGAAGCCTAAGTAGCTGGGGTTGGACAGTTCGTTGACTGTAGTCGGGCGCAATCGGAGGGTCAGCTTACCGTCTTTCAGGGTGTACCAACGCTCCTGCGGGGTCCGCAGCATCAGGTAGCGGAAATTCAGCTTGTCGGCGGTAAATTCATCCGCAAAGGCAAAGTTGCCGGCAAAAGCCGGCAGGGAAGCGTCGGCCGGTTTGCCGGAAGGCATCGGGTAGGAATACTGTACCTCTTCGAAGTCAGGGTTAATGACGGGCCAGCCGTCTTCCGTCCAGCTTACTGGTGCGAGGAAGGTCTCCCGGCCGGTATTGAAGTAGTTGCCTTCGTACGGGCGTACGGCCAGAAAGACGGCCCACCAGTCGCCGTTGTCCACTTGTACCATGTCGGCGTGGCCGGCGGTGGTGACGGGGTTGGCGCGGGTGGGGTCGAGATCACGCTGGGTCAGAATCGGGTTTTTCTCCCAGGGTTCGTAGGGGCCCCAGATGTCTTTGCTCCGGAAAATGACTTCGGAGTGCTGCGGCCCGGTGCCGCCTTCGGCGCACATCAGGTAGTAGTAATCGTTGATCTGGTAGATGTGAGGAGCCTCAATCCAGACCGGTTCCTTGCTCAGGTCCGTACCTCCGTTCACGATGATTTTGTTCTCTCCGATCACTTTCATATTCTCCCGGTCAAACGGAACCATCCGGATGGTCCGGTGGCCGTTGTAAAGCGACGTATCTCCCGGGGGAATGCTGTTGTAAACGATGTACGTTTTATCGCCCTCGAAGACCAACGAAGGGTCGATTCCGTTTACTTCCGGCAGGAAGTAGGGGTCGGACCAGGGGCCAGCGGGGTCGGTGGCGGTCACGATGAAGTTGCCGCCGGCGTCCGCCAGGGTGCAGATCACGTAAAAGGTGCCTTCGTGGAAACTAATGCCCGGGGCAAAGTTGCCACGGGAAATGCCCAATCCTTCCAGTTGCATCTGGCTGGGCCGGTCCATGGCATTGCCAATTTGCTCCCAGCTGACAAGGTCGGTACTCTTGAAGATGGGGAGTCCGGGAAAGTAAGCAAAAGTCGATGTAGTCAGGTAAAAGGCCCCATCTGCCTTACACAGCGCCGGGTCGGGGTAAAAGCCGGTCAGGACCGGATTCTGAAAAGTCGGGACTTCCTCCGCCTCTTCGGGGCTGCTAGTGTCTGCCGGCCCGCAGGAAACGAGCAAAAGGAAGGGGAGGCAGAATAGTAGATAACGCATAGATAAATTTTTATTTCTTCATTTCTTACTTAAACAGTAACTGAGCGAAGCCGAACAGGTCGTGGCGCCAGACGGGCCAGCTGTGTCCACCCGCATATTCACTGTAGACGTACTTGATCCCACGCTCGTCGAATTTGCCCATCATGATCTTGTTGTTGGCGTAGGCAATGTCTTCCTCCCCCCCCATCGAAATCCAGAAATTTTCCAGATTCTTATTGATTACGGCAGCGTTTTCTGCCATGTAGGCGTACTGCGGGTCCGACAGTTCCGGCTGGTTACTCCACCATCCGGAACTGAATACGCCCAGGTGGGCGAACATGTCCGTATTGCGGACACCTGCGTAGAGGGTCTGCAGTCCGCCCATCGACAGGCCCGCCAATGCCCGGTTCGCCGCGTCGGTTTTTACCCGAAAGTTTTCTTCCACGAAGGGGATGGCCGCCGTTTTCAGTTCGTTTTCAAAGGCTTTGAGCGCGTTTTCTCCGAAACCACGGATTCCCTGATAACCTACGTTACCGTTGATCATCACGATGATCATCGGAACGGCTTTATCCGCCGCAATGAGGTTGTCCAGAATCAGGTCAGCCCGGCCCTGGGTAGCCCAGCCACGGTGATCCTCTCCGCCACCGTGCAGGAGGTAGAGCACCGGATAATTCAGCTCCGACTGGTCGTAGCCAGGTGGGGTATAGACGTACATTTCACGCCAGTCGTTGGCGGCCTGGGAGTAGTACTTCTTGATGCGGATATCGCCGTGCGGTACGGCCTTAAGCTCGTAGTACTCACTGTCTTTGTCAGGAATTTCGATGCCCGAAGCCATACGCCCCATGCCGTAAAAGGTCTCGCTGGCGGGGTCGGCAACGGCCAGGCCGTCGATGATCAGGGAATAGTAGTGAAACCCACGGCTGATGGGCTCGGTGGTACCCGTCCAGAAACCAGCGGTGTCTTTTGCGAGGTCGTACTTTTTACCTAAGTCCACCTGTACGTGCTGCGCCTCCGGTGCATTCACGCGGAACATCACCCGGTTGTCGGGCAGGATCTGAGGATATTTTGCGTTCGGGACGTTCGTTTCCGCCGGCGTACCCAGCAGGCTGTACTTCGTCAGTTGGCTATTGTCCACCTGCTTGAAGAGGAATTTTGCGAACATATACAGTCCATTCTTCCATACCTTAAAGTCGTGCCCCCCCGGCTCCAGGTAATAGACGTGCGGCACTTCGTGCCTGTACAGGTAATCGTGCGTGCGTTTGCTGAAGCCGAGCAGGCCATCAGCATCGCCACAGGAAATCCAGAGTAGCTTCAACTGTTCTTTGGCCTGTGCGGGGTCCGGCAGCAGTTCTTCCGGAGCTTTGGTGTTGGGTGCGGAAGAAAAGCCGCCAACCCAGGCGAATTTATCGAGATTGCCGAGGCCAAAATTCAGTGATTGCCCGCCGCCCATGGAAAGGCCGGCGATGGCCCGGTGTTCCCGGTCAGTGAGGGTACCGTATTGCTTCTCGATGAAGGGAATAACGTCGTTGAGCAGGTCTTTTTCGAAGGTCGCGAAGGCGGCTACTTTGTCCGGCGCAAAGATGTTGCCGGTGGCCCGGTCATCTTTCATGGCCCGGCCGTTGGGCATCACAACCAACATGCGCTCCAGCTGGCCGGCGGCGTATAGATTGTCGAGAATAACCTGAGGACTGCCACCGTTGAGCCACTCCTTTTCGTCACCCCCAATACCGTGGAGCAGGTACAGTACAGGAAGCTTTTCTTGCTTACTGTATCCCGGGGGGGAGTACACCAATGCTTTCCGCCTGGTGCCTACCGTGGTGGAGGCATAGGTGATGCTGTCGATCTTTCCGTGCGGGATACCGGCTTGCACCTGATCGAAACCGGCGGGGGCCTCCAGTACCAGGTCTTGCGCGTAGGCGGGAAAGGTCAGATACACAACAGCCCAGATAATTAACAAGTAAGTTTTCATAAGGTGGACATTTTTGGATCGGCAGGGAAATTTGCTGCGGGCAGTATTCACGGCTTTTGGCGCGAGCAGAGATGAAAACAGCAGGCAGTCTGGCTGCGGCAGGTTCAGTTTGATTTAAGTTTTTGGTCACAGTGCGGAGGCAGGTGCCGGCACTTTCGGGCGCGGCCGCAGGTGCCAGGCGAAGTTGGACGGCGGAGTAAGCTCCCTCAACCTCACCTTGCACCGGCGGCCGCGCCTGAATCTCCTGAGTTCATCACGGCTCATCTTCCGTTTTTTTTATCCGTAGTAGCGCGTCAGTTAGCATTTTCGACTGTATTAATTGTCAAAATGACAATTATAAAGGCGTCATAAAACTACCTTTTTCCCGTGAACAATTCATCTTTTTAAAACGATTTTTAACATTGCAATCGATAGAATACTCGGATTTAATGGTGAATCACCAAATAAAAATCAATTTTCAGCGAGAACATGGTGGTGATGTTTCTGAAGTGCCTGGCCTGGCGTGGCAATAAATTCCCCTAACGCCAATTAATTTTTACCTTTCGGCATGGCTTCTTACCAGCAGCTTGACCGACACCTGGTCGCCGTAGATTGCATTATCATCGGATTCAAAGATGGCCAGCTCAACCTGTTGCTCATCCGCAGAGATCTGGAACCTTATCGTGGCGAATGGTCACTGATGGGAGGTTTTCTGCGCGCTGCAGAATCGCTTGATGAGGCAGCAACCCGGGTACTCCTGGAATTAACGAATCTGAGCAATGTCTATCTGGAGCAATTTCACACCTTCGGGTCGGTAGACCGCGACCCCGGTGAACGCATCCTCTCCGCCGGCTATTTTGCGCTGGTAGACCAGGTAAAAGCCAGTCAACAACTTTCGCCTGATTATTCCGCGCATTGGGTGCCCCTAACGGACGTTCCCCCCTTAATTTTTGACCACAATGAGATGGTGCGCCTGGCCCTGCGCAGGCTGCGACACCGGGCGAAACATGAACCCGTAGGCTTTGAATTACTACAGGAACAATTTACTTTATCACAGCTGCTCAAGCTCTACGAAGCCATTTTCGGTCAGGCCATCGACCCGGGGAACTTCCGCCGTCGCCTGCGTAAAATGGATTATCTGGAGCAATTGGACCAAAAAGACTTCAAGGATTCAAAAAGAGGGGCCTGGCTATACCGTTTTGATGCGCAACGCTACGAACAGGCCTACGATCAGGGTATTCCATTTTTTTTAAAGCCGTAAACCCACGGTCTCCGCCCCTTTTCCGTGGTAACGACTATACTTTAAACCACGTTGACTCAGGAACGAATAAACTACGACGACTTTTTTTAGCACAATTTTAGTTCAGGTTCTGCGCGCTGATGAAGAAGTAATCAGCTATCTTACGCAAGAGATTCCGGGACCCTGAAAACCAAATAATAACGTGCGTACCCTACTAACCCTGCTTGTCTTTTTTATTGCCTTTCCACTCTGTAGTACCACTTACTACCTTGATGCGACGAACGGCTCAAACGCTGATGACGGCCTTTCGCCGGCCACTGCCTGGAAAGATTTGTTCAAAATCCGTGCAGGGGCCGGTCCGCAGCCCGGTGATGTCTACCTGTTCAAACGCGGTGAAGTCTGGTCCGGCCTTCCGCTTTACATCACCGCTTCCGGGACGGCAAGCCAGCCAATCCGTTACGGCGCCTACGGCTCAGGAGCCCGGCCCATCATCACCATGGTCGCGCCCATTGCCGGCGCAGATGTTGCGGGTAACTGGACTACTGGCGGAGATGACCTTTGGTCGCTGTCGCTGGCCCAGACACCGGGCCGGCTCTTCCTCGACGGCAGCGAGGCGCTCCGCTCCAGCACTTTCGCTACCCTGGGGCAAGCCGATAATGAAGGTGCTGTCGGAAAGTGGTTCTTTGAGGGCGGTCAATTGTACCTGCACAGTTCCCTGAACCCGGCTGCCGCCTTTACCACCATGGCTGGAAGCAGTCGGTTTAACTGCGCACTGGTGGAGGGAGCCAGTTTCCTTGAAATAACGGACCTGGACATCCGCGGCGGGAGCGGCGCTGCCTTAACCATTAATGCCGGATCGGATATCCTGATTTCCTCCTGCTCCCTGGGCCACTCCGCCAACTCCGGGTTGGCCATCATCGACATTTCAGCCACCGGCATCAGTACGCCTTCCGTACGGGTAACAGTAGAGAATAATGAGTTCGACTCCAATTTTACCTTTTTTTACGGCCTGGGGTCGGAACGCGGTTGCGGGGATGGGGTGAAATTATTTTACGGCGCTGCGCATTGTACCATCCGCAACAACGTTTTTCTGAACTGGGCGCACAACGCCATCGAACTGCTCGCTGACCGCTCTCAGGACGCCGGCGTCCACGACAACCTGATTTACGACAACCAAATCACGGCACCAGCTATTCCCTACGCACACCCCTTTAGCGCCGACGGTTTGCTGGGTAAATGCCAGTTCAATGAGT
This sequence comes from Bacteroidia bacterium, assembly GCA_030431945.1. Lineage (GTDB taxonomy): Bacteria > Bacteroidota > Bacteroidia > Chitinophagales > Saprospiraceae > Neolewinella. The sequence continues at coordinate 9,439 of JAUIIF010000110.1, forward strand.
TTTACCGTAACACTATCGCCGATTGTCGTACCGCAATTCAAGTAAACGGTAATGACAACCGGGTTCACCACAACCTGATCGTGGGCATGCGCCGGTCGCCGGCAAAAGCCCAGGCAACGGCGCATGCCTTCAGTATCGGCATCTACGGAGCAGGGCTGGTTTCTCAGAACAACCGTTACGACCACAACCTCATCATCGATACCGATGAGTCCGCTTTCTTAATCCGGGGCTACAACCTGCCCGGACAGGCAACCGGGCACCAAATCCGCAACAACATCCTGATCAACACCGGACTTGCCCCGTACCAGGATGCCTATGCCGTGGGGACGGGCATCGTCATCTACGACACCAATCAGGACGGAGTAGGCCCGACCACTTACCAGAATAACCTTTTTTATCACTTCTCCTCCCCCACCAGTCCCGCCGTGTACGTACAGGACAACGCTGCATATTTCTCCGCCAGCGAATTCAATGCGCTCAACGGTACCGCTGGCAATACCATCAGCGCTAACCTCAGTACCGACCCGCAGTTCACGGACTTTGCCGCGCAGGATTACTACCCCTTAGCTACTTCCCCCGTTATCAACGCCGGGGTAAATACAGGGCTCCCCCTGGATTTTTCCGGAAATAACCGCCTGATCGGCCCCTTGCCGGACATCGGACTTTACGAGCTCGACGGCGTTGCCTTACCCGTG
>JAUIIF010000111.1 GCA_030431945.1 Bacteroidia bacterium
GCGCAAAACCATTCACCTCCAGGGCGTTCCGGCCAGCAACCATTTTTTTACAACGGCTAACGTAGCGAAAATTCGCTATTCAGGTTTTCACCTGACTTCGTGCTTCAGCCCGAAGCGCAGGAGGCTTCCCCGCCGCGCTACACAACTCGTCCCGTCACTCCGGGCGGAGGGTACAAAACCAGGCCGCTGCCCGTACCTTCCTGCCGGTACTTTGCGGGCGGTGCAGACGGAGGGGCCGGAGAACGGCCAGGCAGCGTTTTCGGGTTTGCCTCAACTCCAACGCCTGGCACGGGGAATGTAGACCGACACCCCCGCTCAGGTTCTGCGCTGCTTTTACCCCTTCCCCGGCACCAGCGGCCGCGCCCGAAAAAACGGGATTTTCACAACCTCAGGCCCGGCAAAGCGTTTGCCATCAGAACCCCACTGATAATTTACGGTAACTTACCGCTCTCCAACAGCTTTAAAGACCAAGAGACCAGCCCGTGCGCGAACTCAAATTCCTCAATCAATTTTTCTGGAAATACCGCTGGCGGCTGTTGCTGGGCATTATATTTATTTGTGCCTCCAATTACTTCAGTGTCCTTCAGCCCCAGGTGATCCGGGAAGCCCTCGACCTCGTCATTGAGCAGGTGAACACTTACCGGATGTACGATGGTTTTGAGCTGGGTGACGAGTACTTCGGGGTGCTGAGCCACAGCCTGATGGTTTTCGGGATCATCGTCCTGCTGCTGGCGCTCCTGATGGGCTTTTTTCTTTACCTGACGCGGCAGACCATCATCGTGATGAGTCGCCTCATCGAATACGACCTGCGGGAAGTCATCTACGACCACTACCAGGAATTGAGCCTTGACTTTTACAAGCGCAACAATACCGGCGACCTGATGAGCAGGATCACCGAAGACGTCAATAAGGTCCGCATGTACCTCGGCCCCGCCGTTATGTACTGCGCCAACCTGGTGTCTACCATTGTTTTGGTGGTGATCAGTATGCTGGCCGTAAGTCCGACCCTGACCTTGTACACCCTCATCCCACTGCCCCTGCTGGCCATCAGCATTTACTACGTCAGCAACATTATCCATACCCGGTCCACCTTCATCCAGCAGCAACTGTCTAAACTGACCAGCGTGGCCCAGGAGGTATTCAGCGGCATCCGGGTAGTGAAAAGTTACGTGCGGGAGCCGCAGCAGGTCAAGTACTTCGCGAGCCAGAGCGACCAGTACATGAACATGAGTATGGGCCTGGCCAAGGTGGATGCCTGGTTCTTTCCACTCATGGTTTTCATGGTGGGGGCCGCAACGATCCTGACGGTCTACGTGGGTGGGCTGCAGGTAGTAGCCGGCAACATTTCTGCCGGCAACATTGCCGAGTTTGTCATCTACGTCAATATGCTGACCTGGCCGGTTACCGCCATCGGCTGGATCGCCAGCATTGTACAGCAGGCCGCCGCCAGCCAGAAACGGATTAACGAATTTCTGGAAACAAAGACCAGCATCACCGACCCCGCCCCGGCTGACCAGCACGACATCCGGGGAGAGATTGCTTTTGAAAACGTCAGCTTTGTCTATCCCGACACTGGGATCAAGGCCATTGACAACGTAAGCTTCCACCTCAAGGCGGGGGAAAAGCTGGCCATTATCGGACGGACGGGTTCGGGTAAAACGACCGTCGCGGACCTGCTCCTCAGGATGTACGACGTGACGGAGGGCCGCATTCTCATTGACGGTAAAGACATCCGGGAACAGGGGCTGGCCAATCTCCGCCGGCAGATCGGCTACGTCCCCCAGGACATTTTCCTCTTCAGCGATACGATTCACAACAACATCGCCTTCGGCGCTGCCGAAGACCCTTCCCGCGAAGAGGTGGAAAACTTTGCCCGTCATGCGGCCGTCTACGACGACATTGCCGGGCTTACGCTCGGGTTCGACACCCGCGTCGGCGAACGCGGCGTGACGCTCTCCGGCGGGCAGAAGCAACGCGTCAGCATCGCCCGGGCCCTCATCAAGCGGCCCGACATTATTTTACTGGACGACTGCCTCAGCGCCGTGGACACCAACACCGAGCAACAAATCCTGGGCTACTTCAACGAAGCCCTGCAGGATAAAACGGCCATCATCATTACCCACCGCATCTACGGTCACCTGAAATTCGATAAGATCATCGTACTGGAAGACGGCCACATCGCTGAAATGGGTACCCACGAAGAACTGCTCGCCAACGGCGGCTACTATTCCGAGATCGTGGAACGGCAGATGGCAGAGGAGGTGGAATAGTACTACAGGGAAGCCAGGTTGTTTGAAAACGACTCCTGATGTTCCGATCAAATTGAAACGCTGTAATTCAGGTTATCAACGGTACGTTCGTTGGCCGGGCGGGCGGAATTATGGTCGGCCTGCTGCCTCAGTCAAAATTTGCGTATCCCACTTCTCCCCGCTCTGTCTTTACCCGGTAAAACCGTCCGGAGGCACCTAAGGCCGTAACCGGCTCTCCGTTTTGCAGTTGGCGGATAATGGCTCCGTCCCGCGTCGGCGTGAGGCGGAGGTAGTGGTTGCCACGCGGCGGAACGGAGGTATTCTGAGCGGGTTCAGCGAGCAGTAAAGGGGAGGCTGCGGGCAGTTCATCGGGCCGCTGTAAAAAAGGATAAGGATCGATGGCACTGCCTGCGTAAATGCCGAAATGAAGGTGCGGCGGGGTCGAACGGGCGTTGCCCGTATTACCGACGGTGCCGACGATCTCCCCCCGGCGGACGCGCTGTCCTTTGCGGACCAGCTGCTCCTCCAGGTGCGCATAGTAGTACCGGAGGCCGCGTTCCCGGTCGTACAACCAAACGGTTTTTCCGCCGATTCCGGTATTGGTCAGGCGGGTAATTTCACCGTCCGTGAGGGCCAGCAGGTTGGTCCCCTTCGGCGCAAAAATATCATTGCCTTCGTGCTTACGGGCGCCGCCGTCACGCGGCGCGCCCCAGAAGCTCTGGATGGCCGCCTCGTCCTTACCGGCCACGGGAAATTCCAGCACCGGAGTAGTCGTCAGCTGTAGTTCGTACCGCGTGAACTGCCAGGGAGCTGCCTGGAGCACCAGCAACAGCTCTTCGCCCGCTAATGCTTCCGTTTCGTAAGAGAGTTCCCGGCCTTCGGCGGAGAAGTAAGCCCGGGGGCGTTTAGCCGGTACTCCCTTTTTCAGGGAAAAAAGTTCGCCAAAAAGATAGGGGTCATTGTTGAGCGCGCGCACGTACAGCTCCCGGCCCGGCGGCAACCAGAGGCGCAGGGACTGGGCGGAAAGGACGAGGCTATTGTCCAGGTGGATCAGTTCCCGGTGCGGCAATTCCACCCTGAGGGGAGTCGTTTTGGCCACTTCGTACGCTTCCTCCCACAACTGAAGGTCTTGCTTACCGACGGCCCCTTCCTTAGCCAGCTGTCGCCTGAGCTCCGTGCGTGGTGTTTTAGGGCCAAACAGCTGGCTGAACAATGACCTGGCGTCTCCTGCCAGGTCCCGCCCCCCCAGTGCCGCGTATAGGGTCAGTAAGCCAAGCAGGATAAAAATGAAAAGGTAAAAGCGGGAGGGAGCGGACAGGCGCATGGGGTAAAGAGCAAATAACAGGGTGGGTAAGATAAGTTTTTCCCCGACCAAAAGCACGCGGCAAATAAAGAACATCACTAAATGGACCGGTGACAGGGTTAAGGCGCCACCTCCTTTTCGCCTGCTGTTGTCTCCTGCGTAATCTTTCTGGCGGTGCTGATCTACCACCCGGGGTTAACTGACCAGCAGGAAATATTTACCAGGGCAGCCGGCAGCACACGCGCCCCCCAAAAAAAAAGCACTGCATCAAAAGACACAGTGCAAAAACGAATGAAACAGAATGCTACTACACTCACTAGTATTTTCTTAGGCGACCTATTTTTTCTTCTTTGCGGAAGAGGTAGGTACGACGCCATCGTCGTTCATCATTACCGGGAGGTCTCCATCCGAAATAATGATTTTGGCGTTTGGCGATTTCGCCAGCTCGAGGAAGGCTTCGATTGACTTGAAGCGGAGAATTTCAGGAGTTAACCCTTCGGCAATAATTAACTGAGCATCCCGGGTACCCTCCGCCTTGATCCGCTGCTGGTCGGCCTCCTGCTTAGCCTGCTGGAGGACAAACTCCATGCGGAGCGCCTGCTGCTCTGCCTCCAGTTTTTCTTCAATGGAACGAGCCAGGTTGATCGGTAGCTGGATTGACTTTACGAGTACCGTCTCAAGGTTGATGCCCCGATCCTTCAGGTTGGTCAACATTTGATCCCGGATCGCCTGCTCGATGACCGCCCGCTGGCCGGTGTGCATATCCTTGGCGAAATAACGGGCCGAGACGTCCGCTACCGCAGAACGGAAGACGGGCAGAATGACCGAACGTTCGTAGTTGATCCCGATCTGGCGCAGCACTTCTGCCGCCTGGGAGCCATCCAAACTGTAGAGGATGGAGATCTCCGCACGAATATTCAAACCTTCTTTGGAGGGTAAATTGAGTTCTACTTCCAGGTTTTCCGTTTGGGTACTAACCTTCTGAATGGAGGTAATAAAGGGGTTGAAGAAAGCAACCCCGCGGTCAATGGATTTCTCCTGGTACTTACCCAGGGTACGTTTTACGCCAACTTCCCCTTCGCGCACGATGGTACAACTTGGTAAAAGTAGCGAAAGCACTAAAGCGAGGGCGAAAAAATTAATCAGGTTTTTCATGGTATTGGGTTTAAAGCATAAAGGAATTGGTAAAGGCTGAGGAGAGACCGGTATCACGGACCGGCTCAGAAGTTGCAGAGGCTTTCAAGCATGACGTTGGCAGGCTTAAACCCGGCTTTGGCGGCTTGGGAAAGGTCCTGGCAGCCGTTGACGTAGTCGTTCATCAGGATGTAACCCAGGCCCCGGTTGTAGTTTAATTCAGGCCAGCTTACGGCCTCCTTCAGGGAAACATCCGTGTAAAGGTTAATGGCCTCGGCGTAATCATGGTTAAGCATCGCGAGATTAGCCAGTAACATCTTGCGTACGCCCTGGTGGTAGGTACGGGGCATGGCCTCCAGGGTTCGGCGGGAAGACAGCACGTCTTGGTTAACCTTTTGCTGAAGGGCACGTACCGCCAGGGCAGTATCGGGAGCACTGGTGATGGTCAGGTATTGCTCATAAAAATATTCACTGGGGGTAGGTCCGGTGCTGGCAAAGCGAGCTTGCGCAGTAAAGCCGTAATTCATTTGATACCATTCCTGCGGGTAAAGCGCGAGGAACGGGAGCAGCCCGTTACGCCCTTTGGCCAGGAAGAAAGCTGTTGCCGTCGGGTTCTGCCGCTCGGCCCGCAAGCGATCTCGCTCAGCTTCCAGGCTACGGCCCAGGCGGTAAAGCAAGGAAGATCTGGCCGTAAGCACCGGCACCCAGTCCGGTTGCCACGCCAGGGCACTATTGTAAGTCAATAAAGCCAACTCGAACTGACCGGTAAGCTGCTGCCGATGCGCCCGGTTGAGCTGACCAACGGGAAGGTTAGCGTAACTAGCTATGCCCGAAGCAGGCAACAGCGGCAACTCTGTCACCTGTGCTCCCAGAATTAAAGGGAACAAAACTGCAATAAACTGCAGACGAAACTGACTCATCTTTTTCATGACTGGCGAGTTTCGAATAGAACTACTATTCTTAATGATAGTTTTACTTTCATTAAGGATATTAATGCTTTGACGCAAACTTGACATTCTCGTCGGCTAAAGGTGGGGAACTGACCACACTGCCAGACAATATCCCTGCCCCTGGAAAACCGGTACAGCTATTTATTTAATCCCCAAACGGTCCCCTCAACCAAGCGGAAGCCTGCCGGCATCCCCTCCCCGATCGACCCACTTACTTCGATCGTCAATTTGGTAAAAGGCTTTTCCGGGAAGAAGACATCCGTCAGTACCGGGTCTCCCTGGTCAAAGAAAACTTCGGCGGAGGTCCGGTCCAGCAGGGCGTGGATGCGCAGGTTTCCTTCGTTACTCCAGCGTGGCGCTACGGTTAAGCCTTCCGGGGCGAACTTGGCGTTGAAGGCCGTATTGCCCGTCCCCCTCCGGTCACTGAAGAAGGCATTCTCCGTTCCCGGTTTCCGGGAATACCCCGTACGGTAAAAATGGGCTCCCTCCGCGTCGCTGAAGGTGAGGTACAATTCCTCCGCATCACTGTCCACCAGGTCGAGCACCAGATCAATTTCGACGGCGCCGCTTTCCGACAGTTCCTGCAGGTCAATCACGGTCACCCCGTCCGTCAGGCGCTCCTGCTCCAGCGCATAGCGCTGGCCGCGCAGCTGGTGCAGCTCGGCAACGGGGGTTTGGTGCAATCTTGTCCCAAAGTCTGTTGCGTGAAGGCTTAGCTCACGGGGTACGGTCATTGCGCTGCGCCAGGTAGTGGTGGGTACTTCCTGGGCGTAGTCCCAGTTGCTCATCCAGCCCATGAACACGCGCCGGCCAGCAGGCGCATCGCTAAAGGTGACTCCGGCGTAATTGTCTCTTCCGTAGTCTACCCAGTTGACGGTATCAGACGGTGAAAACCGCGCTTCCCGCAGCGGTTGAAAATTCTTCCCGTCCCAGGTGCCCGTAAAGTAAAAAGTACCCGACCCGCCGTTGGCACCGCCGGGGTTGATGCTTACGTTGAGTACGTAGACGGAGTCCCCGGTTTCCACTACCTGCAGGGGAAAAATTTCCGGACATTCCCACACGCCGGCGTGGTTGGGCGCCGAGGCGCCGAAGTCACTCAGGTAGGTCCAGGCTTTCAGGTCCGGAGAGCTGAAAAACTGAACCCGGTCCTGAGCTGCCAGGACCATGAGCCACTGCCCGTGCGCTTCGTCCCGGATTACCTTCGGGTCCCGGAAGTCGCGCACGCCGCGGTTGGGCAGCACCGGGTTACCGGCGTACTTCGTCCATGTCCGCCCCCGGTCAGTGGAATAGGCAATGCCCTGTGTTTGAAAATCCTTGCGTCCGGCTTGCTCCCCCACCACGTCATGGTAAGTATACATGGCCACTAAAGGCGGGGACGCCGCGCTGCCGAAACCGCTGGTATTTTTCCAGTCCACCACCGCACTTCCCGAGAAAATGTACCCCAGGTCATCCGGATAAAGGGCAATCGGCAAATGCTCCCAATTGATCATATCCTTACTCACCGCGTGGCCCCAGTGCATCGGGCCCCACTTATTTCCGTCCGGGAAGTACTGATAAAAAAGGTGGTACTCATTGGCGTAAAAGACCATCCCATTAGGATCATTCATCCAGCCGGAAGGTGGGGTAAAATGGTAATTCGGACGGTATCTAGCATCAGGTGGCGCGGCCGCAGGTGCAGAGATTGTATCCAGGCGCGTAGCGCCAGCAGCGTCAGCAGCCTGCTGATCGACGGTACAAGCCGTAAGCAAACATAAGGAGCAGAGCAGGCAGCAGAAAAGGCGCATTATTTTTTTGCGCTAAAGTAACAATACTTAGCCCCCTGAACCACCAGCCCGGGGTAATCGCTTGCGGTAAAATTCATCAGTTCTTACCCTTACGAGGGAAGTGGCCGTAGGGTAAGTCGCACAGCACACGCTTCCCGTTCCTCGCCGCTGCGCCGTTGTCCGCCGAATGGTGGGTTGATTACCGGACCACTCGGCGGACGGAACAGCTCATCCCCCGCAGTACGGTCGGCGAGTGACTTGACGGCGGCCGTTCGCACCAGCGCCCAGGCCGGTTATACTTCCTCCGGGCAACTACGGATTAACTAAGGCAGCCTTTGCCTGATCCGTGGGGATATTCCAGAAGTACTACCGGTTAGAAGCGGTAGGCGACGGAGCCCACCCAGCGCTTCGGCGCCTGGTCCACCCGGAAGGATTCACCGGCGATGGCGAAATCTTCTCCGTAGCGGCCGAAATTGCCGTCGTAGCGAAGGTCGATGGTAATCTTACCAATGTCAATGGCACCGCCCAGCGTGTAGCCGAGGTTAAAGGAGTCAAAGGTACGTTCACGGCCCTCAGCGTCGACCAGGTCACTACTGCTGGAGATGAAAAGGTGACCTACCGGACCGGCGTTCAGGCGTAAGAAAGCCAGCTTCCAGCTTGCCAGCAACGGGATGTTCAGGTCGTTATAGCGTTCGCGAAATACGGCGGTGGCTTGCTGGTCCGGGTCATCAAAACGAAATTCTGCCGAGGTACTGTTCAGCGTTAGTTCCGTTTGCAGGTCGAACCGATCGGAGAGCGGAATGCGTACCAGCGCGCCGAACTGGAAACCGTAGTTACCTTCAGAAAGGGCAAGGCTGAGGCTTTCACGGCCGGCTTGGGTAAAATCAAACCGTTCGCCCTGCAGCGACTCAGTCGCCAGGCCCGCTTTGAGGCCGAATTCTACCTGAGCGGTGGCGGGAGCGGCAACAAACAGGAGGCTGAGGAGGAGAAAAAAGAAATTGCGTGTCATGGCTGATAGGAATGTTGGTTAATCGAATACGGGGTTGGGTGTAATAGCGGCAAAGGTCAGGCCAGAATTGCCCGCCAGTCGTTAAAAGCCGTTAAGGCCGGTGTTATCATTGCCTTAATGTTCCTGAAAACAGGGTCGTTACTTCCCGGAGGCTACCCCGGCAGCATTACAAAGACCTGCCAAAATCCGGGATGGCTCCCGTTTTGTTTCGAGCAGTAGCTGCGCGCGGGCAGCCTGCTTTCTTCCGCCCTTCCCTGCACCGGCGGCCGCGCCTTCCCACCATCCGCTCCGCCGCAGGCCAATGTGCCACTTCCCTTACCGTACCATCACCCTGGCGGTCTTACGCCCTGCGCGGAATAAGTAAACGCCCGGCAGCAGGTGTTGCAAATTAAGCCTGAGGCCCCCGGCCGTTTCCCTGCCCGCTACCGCCACCTTCCGGCCGTCAGCCCCCTGCAAGGTCCACGCCTCCCCGGCCGCAATTCCTTTGATCAGGACGGCATCTTCCGTTGGGTTCGGGCTTACAATAAGCCCGGCGGGAGGCTGGTACCGGAGGCGACGCACGGCACTACGCTGAACCGAACCGTCAGCCGATACCGTCTTCAGCCGGTAGTAGCGCACCGGCTGCGTCCAGGGGCGGTCGTCGCTAAACGCATAGGTGGCTGCGGCCTGCCGCGGCGTTACCCGGCCCACTTCCGTAAACTCGTGGCCATAGTGGCTTGCCTCGACCGAGAAGTATGCAAGTGCTTCCTCGGCAGCCGTTTCCCACTGTACGTGCACCCGTCCTTTTTCCCCCAGTTCGGCCCGGAAGTACGCCAGTTCCACCGGTAAAACCGCAGTGGCTACGTAGACGGCGTACGACTTGGCGGGGACATCAAGCAGCAGCCGGTTATTACCGTCGGTCGTTGCCGTACCGTTAAAGGCATTTCCCGTCATTTCCGTAAACGAGAGGCCGGCGGCACGCCGGCCGGCCGGCACGTTGATTTCCTGGTTTACCTTCAGCGTCCCGTCACCAAAATTGATCGCTACGACCACTTCTCCCACCCCGGGGCCACCCCGGAGCTGATAGATGAGGGCTTCGCCGGCGTTACTCATTTGATAATCAGCAGCAAAAGGGGCACCGAAGCGGTTGAGATAGTCTACGGAAGTGGCGCCAAAAATATGGTCTTTGTGCAGGCTGATCAGGGAGCTGATGTCCGCCGCCAGGTCCACCGTCGGGGCGTTCGGGATACTCGTCCCGGCAAAGTCGGGATAAAAGACCGTCGGGATGCCCAACTGGTTATTCGTCAGCAGGTAAGCGTAGCCTAACAGCGGGTCGTTCTGAATGGGCTCGCCCCCTCCCCGGAAGTCGTGGTTGTTCAGGAACGTCACGACGTTGAACCCCGACAAACCGTTGTCGTACAGGGAGCTGTTGAAAACATTACGCAAATCGTAAAAGGGATTGTCACAGGCTTCTTTCAGGGCATTGCGCAGGGAGAAATCGAAGACCCTGACCAGGCTGGTGCTGGTGTTCACTTCCGAGTTTACGGCGGCAACCCAATCCTTGAGCAAGGCAGGATTTCCGTCGAAGAATTCCCCGACCACCATTCCGGGGTTATAGCCGCGTACGGCCAGGTCATCGAGCAGCTGCGCGACGAACGCCGGCGGGAAGTGTTTGATGGCATCCATGCGCAGGCCGCCGAAACCGACGTTGTTCAGCAGCCAGTACGTCCAGTCGTTGTAA
>JAUIIF010000814.1 GCA_030431945.1 Bacteroidia bacterium
CGCCTGAGGGCTCAGCGGAGAGGGAGCCAAAAAATGTCCAGTAAGGTGGGCGGGAACATCTTGCAAAAAAAATATCCATAGGTATTTATCCATATTTACAGCTGTGGAGAAGTCATTTTTTCCCTGCTTCCCAATCCCATCCCCTCGCACCTGCGTCCGCGCAACCTGCTATTACACTAAGTCTTCAGGGTTAGGCATTCCGGGATTGGCTGGGCCTTCGTTACTACGCTTGGTCCCACAGCGGGTACAGAACTTGTCCTGCTCGCCCAGGGTGTTCCCACAATTGCTGCAAACATTTTCATTGGGGGTGGATCCGTCCTCGAAAATGTGAGCGACGGCATTGCCGCAACTCGTGCAAAAACTCTCGCGGCCATTCAGCGGGTTACTGCAATAACCACACTTGTACGGATCGTCCTGATAAACTACGGGCTTTCGCTCCATGATCCGCTGCAAATCACCGGTTTTTATCCAGGCAAAAAACTGCGCGGCCCGGATGACGTAAGGTGGGTGGGAAGAATCCGTCAGCAGCAGCCACTTGATTATTTTGTTGTAGGTACTGTAGTCAAAGCGTTCAAAGTCATGGGCTTGTGCCTTAAAGGCATCTACGTCAATTTTATCGTAATACCTGAGGGGCTGCCCCGCCAACTTGATGATCGCCGACGCTGCGGCGTCGGTATCCTGACAGCAGAGTAGTCCGGCCCGGTCTGAGGAAAAGGCGGCCATCCGCTGCCAATTGGCAACGGCCAGCTGGACACCGGCAGCCAGCAACTGGCCAATACCCAGTGGGAATATATCGAGGGCCTGCGCAAAAATGGGCAGCACGGTAGCCACCTGGTAGTAAAGGATATTGTCACTCTTGACGTAGTGAAGTTGCGTGCCGAAGACGAAGAGCAACTCCTCCGTAGTCAGCTGGTCGATCATCTGTGAACTGACGATGATCATTGGTTTTTCTACCCCGATAGTCATCGCTTCCTTGTCCCCGTAAGTGATGTAGAGTTCGGGAACGTCGGCTACTTCGAGAATTCGACAGGCATCCAGAAACAGTTCGTGCACCTCCGGGAAATTGTTGTCGGTTACCTTAAGGCAACTGCCGGTAAACATAATCCGGTAGTAGGTCTCTACCCCCAGCTCCGAGACCTTGCGCATCAACGCCGGGAACCCCGGCGTCTTTTTCATCGTAATGAGTGCCTGACGATCAAAAGGGTGCTGGTACTCGTAGGGCGTAAGTCGGCTGAGGGTAATGCGTTCCATGGTGTTTCGTTTAGCGGGGGCGGGGGCGTATGCTCACGCCTAAAGACCGTTGCCGCAACTCTGGCAGAATTTATTCGCAGTAGCATTTCTCGTGCCACAATTACCGCAAAATACGGTGTTGGTGTTGGTGGCCGTCGGGCCATTGTTGCCGAGAGAGCCAGGTTGATTGCCGGAAGGAAGCCCTGGTGCCTTGGGGATGGCCACTGCGCCAATCAGGTAGGCAAGGACCGGGAGGCCAATGGTGAAAAAACACATGATGATCAGGCCACCACGGACGATCCAGGGATCGATATTCATTTGTTGGGCGATGCCGCCACAGACGCCGGCAATGATGCCATTTTGCCGTTCCAGTTTACTCATAAGTGGTTGGGTTTGGAGGTTAAGATAATCGTTTTAAAAAAAAGATGGCGTTAGCGGACCACCAATTCACACCTGGGGCAGGCCCGCCGGAAGGCGGGCAGATCAACAATCCGGCTGCCGCTACAGACGACCGACTGGAGGGACGGCAATTCCGTTAAAGGGCGGAGGCTGCGCACTCCGGTATCCCGCAGGTCCAGTTTTCTCAGCCCCCGCAGGGTAGCAAGCGGTTCAATATCGTTGACGGAAGTGCCGTTGATCAGTAGCGTCTGAATGGAGATCAT
>JAUIIF010000815.1 GCA_030431945.1 Bacteroidia bacterium
CCAGGTCTTCATCAACGGAAACCTTATTGAGGACCCCGAGAACGTACAATTCTCCTACGAGCTCGACCCGGCACCCACCACGATTCCCGCCGCCTGGGCGGAATGGGGCATCAGTGCGGAAGACCCGCACAGCGGGCCCGCCGGAGAATTCCGCGTTTTCCTCAGTACCGAACAGTTGGAAAAACTACGGGCTTCTTTGCCTAATACCACCATTACTCCGGCAGATAAGGACAATGAATACGAGGCGGGAGTGCGGATGTATCCGCACGACACCAAATACTACGGCAACTGGTCAGTCGATAACTACGGGCCAATTACTATCCCGGCCAGGGGTATGACCATCAAACTGGACGATGCCACCCACCGCCTCTACTGGCGTTGCATCAAGGTGTACGACGAAAATCCATCTTACGAAGTTCGTGGTGGTAAGTTTTATCTGGATGGTAAAGAGATCACGGAATACACCTTCAAACAGGATTACTACTGGATGATGGGAGACAACCGCCACAATTCGGAAGACAGCCGCATCTGGGGCTTCGTGCCGGAAGACCACATTCTCGGAAAACCACTCTTCGTTTGGTTCTCGATCAAGGAGGGCAATCTCTTTAACGGGGTTAACTGGCACCGGATCGGTAGGAATGCCTCCCGGCAGGGAGGCAGATAACCGGCGCTGCGCAGGTTGGGGGCTACCCCGGGCCGATGAAGGGCCCGGGGTAGCTGTCCTATTCTATTTCTCCGTCCCCCACCTTTACGTTGAACGGCTTGCAGAAATACAGCACGTAGGCATATTCATTGAGGCCGGCGCCGGAAATGGTATAATCATGTTCTCCGACGAATACGCGAACCGCCCCGATTTCCAGGGCACCACTGATCGTATTCGGGTTGTTACTCAGGTAGACGAAAAGACCGGGCAGGCCGTCATCGGCAACGTAATCTGATCCGAAGGATAGTTTCAGGTCGCCGTTGGGTAGTTCATTGAGCTCGAAGTCCCCACGCAGCGCGTAGCTGCTGGTAGTGTTGATACTGCCGCTGCGGCCGGTGGGCTCTACCACGACCGTCGAGGCACCTACCTCTACCGGCTCCGTGACGGAAGCCGTCTCGCCAAATTCATCCTGAAAGGATACGGTGATGGAAGTATTGCCTTCGGCCACCGCAGTGGCAAGGCCACTGTTGTCAATGGTCAGGATGGCAGCATCAGCAGAACTCCAGTTGGCACTAACGGTTTCTTCCTGTCCGACATTATTAACAAACTGGTGGTTGAACTGGTAGGTTGTTCCTTCCTCAATACTACTTACGGGGTTCAGTATCCTGATTTGCGGCGTTACGTAATCATCAATAATATCGTCACCAATACAGGCGGAAAGCAGGAGGATTGGAAAAAGATACAAAAGTGGTCGCATAGTACAAGGAGTTTAAGCGAAGTTACGCAGCTACACCCTTAATCGGATGCCTCAGCGGGCCGGATGTCGGGAATGCGACGAGTGGAAAGCTACTGCCCCTGCTTACTGGGCGAAAGAAAATTCAATAACGTTCGCCCCCATACGCAGGGCTGCCTGCCGGATTTCCGGCGGGTCTTTGTGGACGGATTCATCCTCCCAACCATCGCCTAAGTCACACTGAAACGAATAATAGACGACCAGCCTGTTTTCGTAAAAAATGCCGTACCCGATGGGCGCTTCCCCGTCGTGCTCATGAATTTTCGGGAGGCCGTTGTTAAAATCGAAAGTCTGGTGGTAAATCGGATGGCTGTAGGGCAGCTCTACCAGTGCGAGTTCAGGAAAAACCTGTTGGAGGGCCAGGCGGACGTAAGGGTCCATCCCGTAATTATCGTCAATGTGCAGAAAGCCGCCTCCGATCAGGTAATTGCGCAGGTTTTCTGCTTCTGCGGCGC
>JAUIIF010000816.1 GCA_030431945.1 Bacteroidia bacterium
ACCGTATCCAATGCTGCGGGTTGTCAGGATTCCTTTACGTACGTCTTAACGGAACGCCCCTTACTTACCGTTGCCCTGGACGAAGTTATCGATGTATCCTGCTTTGGCGGATCCACCGGGGAACTCCGCGTTACAACCAGTGGCGGCACCCCGCCTTATACCTTCCTGTGGGATGACCCGAACGCACAAAACGACGAGGACGCAGGTTCCCTGACCCAGGGGACGTACACCCTTTTGGTCACGGATGCCGTTGGCTGTACGGCTACCTTTTCGGAAACCGTTGCGGAGCCACAGGACCTTAGCAACACTTTCCGGTCCAGCAACATCTCCTGCAGAAACGGTAATGATGGTTATGCGGTGGCAATTCCTGCCGGGGGTAATGGTGGCTATTCCTTTGCCTGGTCAGATGGAGGCAGACAGGACAGTATTTTCAATCTTACCGCCGGCACCTACGAAGTAACGATTACGGATCGGCTGGGGTGTACCATGATTGATGCCCTTACCCTGACGGAACCGGCGACGCCGCTGACTGCCGCCATTATCCAGACGGAACAAGGTTGTTTCAACGCTTCGGCCAACCGGGCAACGGTGACTCCTTCCGGCGGCAGCCCCGGCTACAGTTACCTATGGAGTAATGGAGAAACCACTGCTACGGCAATCGCCCTGCCGGCCGGTGCTAACAGCGTTGAGGTAACGGATGCAGGCGGGTGTACGGAGACGTTTAACATCACGTTGCAGGACTTACCGGAAATTACCATCAACATCATCGCTACGGTCCCCAGCTGTAATGACCGGACGGACGGGCGCCTGGGAGCGATTCCTTCCGGCGGTGCCGGCTCGATGGCTACGGACTATACCTATGCCTGGTCTAATGGAGGCAATGACGTGGCCATCGTCAATCTTCCCGGCGACCTGCTTTACCGGGTGACCGTGACCGGCCCCCGTGGCTGTACCGGGGAAGCGGAACGCTTCCTGGCTGCGCCGCCGCCCATTACCTTCACGGTGGACGAAACTCCGGTTGTCTGTAACGGCGAGGCAAACGGAGGGCTGACGATCAGCAATATCAATGGCCCTAATTCCGGAAATTTTGACCTCCAGTGGGGCCCTGCTGCCGGTAACAGCGTCAGTTCCAGCATTACCGGGTTGCCCGCCGGAAATTACCAGCTCAGGATCACGGATGTGGAAGGTTGTGATGTGGATACCATCCTGCGTATTTCGGAACCGCCTGTCCTGGCGGCGGGGATTACCAAAGTAGACGTCAGTTGTTTCGGGGAAGCGGATGGTCGGATAGCTGCCGTCGGCACCGGAGGTGCCGGGGGGTACCAGTACAACTGGAGTAACGGCAGCACCCAAAACCAAATCGTCAGTCTCCAGGCCGGCACCTACACCCTTACCGTTACGGACGCCAACCAGTGTGTAGCCGTTTCCACCGTCGAGATCCTCCAGCCGGAAGCAATCAGCATTGCGGCGAGCAGTGAGGCAGCGATCTGTGCCGGCGATGCCACGGGAACCATCAATGTAAGCGGTACGGGTGGGCGACCACCTTACCTTTTCGGCTTAGAGAACCAGGGATTCACCCGTAACGCAACGTTCATAGGGCTGCGGGCCGGCGACTACGTGGCCTTCATCAGAGATAGTTCAGGTTGCCAGACCACTACTCTAGTTACCGTGGACGACGGGCCGGCCTTCAGCCTGATGCTGCCGCCAGATACCACCATTATTTTTGGCGATAGCCTGCAACTGCTTCCGACCGTTATCGGTGGAATTGACACCATCGATTATTCCTGGCGGGGATCTTACGAGGGGACCCTAAGTTGCCTCGACTGCCCCACCCCTTCGGCGCGGCCGGAATACGAGATTGATTATTCTCTTCTGCTTACCGACGGCAATG
>JAUIIF010000817.1 GCA_030431945.1 Bacteroidia bacterium
CTTTTACTTTTTCCTGGTCGGCCGCCGTCAGGTAAGGGTTAATGTCGTCCGGCCCAACTGTTTGCCGGGCAAAGGGTGCCGGCAGGTCCGGAACCGGTTGGGTGGGGTGCGGGTGCTCCCCGGGCAGGGGGTTGTCTTGAGGAGTCGGTATTTCGGTGACGGGAAACAGGGGCTCGCCGGTGGTACGATCCAGTAAGAACAAATAACCATTCTTGGTAGGTTGAGCGACGGCATCCTGAGGCTGGCCATTATGGTTTACCGTTACCAAGACGGGGGGAGTGGGGTGGTCCTTATCCCAAAGGTCATGGTGAACCGTCTGGTAATGCCACCGACGTTCGCCGGTGGCTGCGTCCAGGGCCAGGATGCAGTTAGCGTAAAGGTTTTTTCCCGGGCGGTTACCGCCATAAAAGTCGTAGGCGGCAGAGCCGGTGCCACAGAAGACCAGCCCCCGTTCTTCGTCGAGGCTAAACCCCGACCAGGCATTGGCACCGCCGGTGTACTCCCAGGCAGATTTATTATCCCAGGTGTCAAATCCTTCGTCTTGCGGACCGGGGATGGTCCGGAATATCCACCGCTGTGCTCCCGTACGAACATCGTAGGCCCGGATGTGTCCGGGGGCAGAAGGCAGCGTTTCGTCTACGCGCGTGCCCATGATCAAGAGGTCCTGGTAAACGATGCCGGGGGAGGTGGAAACCACAAAGTTGTCCGTTACGTCACGGCCCAGCCCCAGGTGCAGATCAATGTGTCCGCCATCCCCGAAGCTGGAAATCACGCTTCCGGTTTCGGCGTCAATGGCGTAGGTGAGTGATCCGGCGGTAAAAAACAAACGGGTTTGACCGTCACCCCGCCAGTGGGTTATTCCCCGGCTGTTGATCATGATGTGCTTATAAGCAGCACCATTCGCATCGAGCGCTTCATCCTGCGGGTCAAATACCCAAATTTCCTTACCCGTAGCGGCGTTGGCGGCGAAGAGCTTCATTTGGGGTGTTGTCCCGTACAGAATGCCGTCGATAATGATTGGGTTACACTGAATCTGACTGTGATTGGCGGTATCCGCGTCTCCGGTGTGGTAGGTCCAGAGGGGACGGAGTTGTTGTACGTTATTCGTATCAATTTGGGTTGCGGGACTGTAATGGGTTAACCCCGGATCACCGCCGTAGTGGGACCAGCCGGCGGGTAAACTTTCGGCTTCCTCTGAACAGGTGGCAAATAAAAGCAAGCAGGAGAGAAACAGTAAAAAGCGCATGGGGCGGACTTTTGGGCGGATTGCCTAAAGGTAGGGTAGGGACAAGGAAATTAAAGTGCCGGTGGGGACTTCTCCATATTTACCTATGCCCGCCATTCTTCTGGGCGCGGCCGCTGGTGCAATCACCTTGGTAGTAGCCGTGCCGGGGCCGTAAGGCTCCGCCTTATTCCGGTTTGCTCCACACCTTTTCCTTGCACCTGCGACCGCGCCGACTAAAAAAAGCGGTCTCACTGCTTGCCGGGCCACTATCTTGCAACTCTTCTTTCTTCCGCTCGTCCTTTACTCCGTGCTGGCTAGTAACTCAAACCTATACCTTATTGCCCTGGCGGTCCTGGGCTGGTCCGTAAGCCTCTATTTTGGCTTTTTCCGGTACCGCCAGTATGTCTGGAGCCGGAACAAGGTTCGCTATGATCTTTTTTATAAAATCGATCAGCGCCGGGCCAACCTGATCGCCAAAATGCACTTGTTTGCTGACCTCAAAGCCGAAGGGAAACCCCGGAACATCCGGGCCAAAGCCCTGATGCGACGCTATCTCGAACTCCTGGGGCAAATCGATTTTCACCAGGGCAAGGGGACCTTCGAACCAGCAATGCTGGAGCACCTGGCACGAGCGGTTACCCATGACTTGTCCGACTTTCTGCACC
>JAUIIF010000818.1 GCA_030431945.1 Bacteroidia bacterium
AGGTGCTAAACCTCCCCTCCCGACCGGCATCTTACTTTTGCCTTTACTCACCAGCCTTACCCCGCGCCCAATTTCTGCTCATGTATACCCGCCTGTTCTGCCTGTTCTGTCTGTGCTGTTGCCTGCCGCTTGCTGCCCAGGGGGACCGCCCCAACCTTCTGCTCATCATCGCCGATGACCTCGGAGCAGACCACCTCAACGGTTACCACCGTGGCGCCCGCATGGCAATTACGCCCACGCTGGACAGCTTGCGCCGCGTCGGGATTACGTTCACCAATGCCTTTTCCGCCCCCGTCTGCTCGCCCTCCCGGGCGGCCATGATGACGGGGAAGTACGGCCTCAACAACGGCGTGCCCGGGGTGCCGGGCAACCTGGACCTGGACCAGGAATCCATCTTCAAAGCATTAGCCACCCACACCGACGGTGCTTACGCCGACGCGGTCGTCGGCAAGTGGCACCTCTCCCTGCCGGAGAACCCGGACCATCCGACCAGCCACGGAGCTGATTATTACCTGGGACTGCTCGGCGGCTTCCCCGAAAGCTACTTCGCCTGGGAACGTACGGAGAACGGTACGACCTCTCTGTCCACCGAGTACGTAACGACGGCCCTGACGGACGCCGCGATCAACTGGGTAGGCGCGCAGACGGACCCCTGGTTCCTCTGGTTGGCCCACCCCGCGCCGCACGCCCCCTTTCACGTGCCGCCCACCGGACTGTATACGACGACCAATACGGACGGTGTGGTGGGGCAGTACCTGGCGATGGTGGAGTCCGTCGACCACGAAATCAACCGACTGCTGAACAGCATGACGCCGGAAGTACGGGCCAATACCCTGCTCATTTTCGTTGGGGATAACGGCACGCCGGTGCGCGCCCTGCAGGACTATCCGGAAGACCGGGGCAAGGGAACCCTGTACCAAGGGGGCGTCCGTGTTCCCTTCATTGTTGCGGGGGCGGGGGTAAGCCGGCAGGGGGTACGGGAAGCTGCCCTGGTCCACCTGACGGATATTTACGCCACCCTGCTGGAGGTGGCCGGCGCGGAGCTGCCCGGGGGGATCTACAACAGCCAGAGCTTTGCCCACTTGCTGACGGCCGCCGGTACGGAGCCTACGCGTACTTACAATTATACGGAGGTTGCCAGCGGCCCCAACCCCGGCTGGACCATCCGCAACGAACAGTACAAACTGATCAACTGGGAAGACGGAACCCAGGCGTTTTACGCCGTAGCCACCGATTCTTTTGAATTGACGAACCTGCTGGAAGCACCGCTGAGCACGGAACTGGAAAACATCAAAGCTGACCTTGAAGCAGAGGCTGCCGCCATCCGTAACGGCTGGTCTTGCCGGGATGACATCCAGAACGGCGAAGAGACGGGTATCGATTGTGGAACGGACGACTGTGGCGCGTGTACGACGAGTAATTCCGGGCCGGAAGGAAACAGCGCCGTTACCGTATTTCCTAATCCCGTCACCGAAGCGCTTACCGTTTTAGCGGAAGGAGAACGCATCGAGTACGTCCGGTTATTTGATGCCGCGGGGAGGTTGTTGCTGGAGCAGGCCGGCGGGCAGGCCGGGCGGGTATCCGTGCAGGTAGGTCGGCTGAAAGCCTGGCTCCTGATCGTGGAAGTCGTTACCAACAACGGGACCAGCAGCAGAAAAATAGTTAAATGGTAGGCGTATGGCTTCCTGCCGAGCCAGCGGCTTTGCCGCAGGCCGTTTACTGATGTTATAGCGGTAGGCGGTAAAGCCATTCCAGGTGCTTGACCAGCAACAGGGCGCGGCCGCAGGTGCAAGGAAAGTCGGTACGTGCAATCGTGGGTGGCTTACGGGGCATCCGCCAAAAGAAGGTTTCTGAGGGGTGCTAACCAGCGTGTGTACAAGGAAATG
>JAUIIF010000819.1 GCA_030431945.1 Bacteroidia bacterium
CCCGCGGGGTGTGGCGGGCACCGGCGACATTGACTCCGGGCCCGTCCTGCTGGGCATCGGTGGTGCGGCCTCGGTGGTGGGGCAGCGCGCAGCGCTGCAACAAGCCGACACAACGCTTTACCTTGGCCTCCGGAACAGTCTTGAAGCCTTCGGACTGGCCTGCACCTTCGCCGGCAAAAAGCGCTACCTCGGTGGCCAGCTTCCCATGGCGGATGCTTTTTTGGCCTGGAGTAATGTTGCCGAACAGCCACCGGGGGTGCCAGGACGCCACCACCCGGTCCCCTGGGGAATACATCTGGTCTCTTTGGGGGTGCTATTGCTCCTGGTTTGGACTGCGAGGAAGCTGTAATGCAGGATCTTTTTCAGGTCGGTCGCCCGGGGTTCCTAAAAATTTAGCGGCCTATACTCTTTTCATTTCAAATTATCCTTTAAATTAGTACTGCCCATAATTACTGATTTATCAGCAGATTACCCTGCTGATCATCGTCATCCTGTACTCCATCCACCTATGCGTTTCCTTACCCTGCTTCTTTTTTGCTTCGCCTGCACCTGCGCCAGCGCCCAGGGTACCCGTGCCGCCGCCGAAACCGGACTAACGGAAGCTTACGCCGCCTACAACGTTACGGGGGAGGGCGTGCTGGTGGTCATGATTGACCGGGGAATTGACTATCACCACCCGGCCTTCCTCAAACCCGACGGGACAACCCGCCTGGCCTACGTCTTTGATATGATCAACGGGGACGACGGCAACAGCTACGGCGTGGGCCAGGTACTGAACGAAGCGCAGATTAATGCCGACCTGCAGACTGACGGCCCGCCGCTCAGCAACGACAACCACGGCCACGGCAGCGCAACCACCGGCATCATCGCCGGCAACGGTGGCGGCTCGAACGGAGCAGACGATTTTATTGGTGTAGCTCCGGAAGCAACGATCATCAGCATCAAGCTTGTCCAGGATGGTTTCCCCGCAGCCGGAGGCGCAGCCGGCGAGGCCGGCTTTTTTGACCCCAGCTACATTGCGATCGCCCTGCAATTTGCTGCCGACAAAATCGCGGAACTGGGCCTGCCGGCCGTCACCCTGATGAACATTGGCAGCATTGGTGGATCAACGGACGGTACCAGTAGCGTTGGCCGGGCCATCGCCGATTTTGCGGAAAACCACGTTTTCGTTTGCGGTGTCGGCGATGACGGAGGCGCGGACAACGTCGCCAAGGGAAACATCACCGCAACGGGGGGACAACCAACCGCTTCGATCCGTATCGAAAAGCTTACGCCCGGCAATCTGGACGTTGAACTGTGGTACGACGCCAGTGACCGCTTCGACATCAGCCTGACGACCCCCAACAACACGCAACTTAATCCCGGTATTCCCGGAGGCGCTCAGCGTACCACTGCCTCCGGTAACAACGTTACGGTCTGGCACAACGGCGAACAGGTAGATTTTTCCGGTGCCACCAGTGACCGACGGCAGTTTTATACGCGCATCAGCAGCGGCACGGGCATTTACACCCTGCAACTCCGGGGCATTTCCGTCAACGACGGCAGTTTCATTGCCACGATGAACCCCGCGCGCTATTCCCTTAATAATAATTTTCTCGACTACGCCTCCAATACCGGCAGCATCAATGACTACAGCGCCAGCCCCGGCGTTATTTCCCCGGCTGATTACGTGCTGGATCCCAGCTGGAGCAGCCCCATCGGTAATTTCTCCATTACCGGACAGGGGGCTCCGGGAGAAATTTGGGTAGGTAGTAGTAAGGGACCGACCCAGGACGGACGGCTGGGCATCGATTTTGCAGCACCCGGTGAGGTACTCTTCGGGCCTTACAGCCCGGGCTCCTTATACAGCCGCAGCAACAGTAACCTGATCCTGGGCGGC
>JAUIIF010000112.1 GCA_030431945.1 Bacteroidia bacterium
CTCCGGGTCCGTATCGGTAATGAAGACCTGACCGAAGGCCGAGGTAAGGACGAGCTGAAGCAGCTGCCGGACCCGGTCCTGATCCAGCTTATCGAAAATGTCATCCAGCAGCAGGATGGGGCTGCGCCGGGTGTTTCTTTCCAGGAGCCGGTACTGGGCCAGCTTGAGGGAAAGGACAAAAGATTTGAGTTGCCCCTGGCTGGCGACCCGGCGCAGGGGGTGCCCCTCCTGCGTAAAAACGAGATCGTCCCGGTGAATTCCCCCGGTGGTCCGTTGCAGTAGCCGGTCTTTTTCCCGTCGCTCCCCCAGCAGTTCCAACCAGGGACTTTCGGTTAATTGGCTTTTGTAGGTAATGCCTACCTCCTCCCGGGCACCGCTGATGGCGGCGTAGGCCTCCGTCAGCAATTCGGTAAAGGGGGTGATGAACTGCAAACGTTGTTCGTGGAGGTACACGGCGGGGGCCAGCATCTGCTGATCGTAGACATCGAGCAGGCCCGTGGTGTCCCGACGTCCTTCCATTTCTTTCAGCAGCGCGTTACGATTGGCGAGCAGCTTATTGTAAGTAATGAGGTGCTGCAGGTAAACGGGGTCGGTCTGGCTCAGGCTGTTGTCCAACAACCGCCGGCGAATTTCACTGCCTTCCAGAACCAACCGGCTGTCATCGGGTACAATGATGACAACCGGATAGCGGCCGACGTGGTCGGCCAGCCGGTCGTAAGCCGTCCCGTTACGTTCAATTATTTTCCGCTTCCGCTTTTGGAGCTTAACGACAACGCGCGCGGGTTGCTGCGCCGTTGGCTCCGTTATAAAAACACCCTCCAGGCGGCTGCCCTGGTCACCGTGCCGGATGGCGTACTGATCGGGCGTACTCGCATAGCTTTTCCCCATACAGAGGTAATAGACGGCCTCCAGCAAATTTGTTTTCCCCGCCCCGTTGGCCCCAACGAAGCAATTCAACCGCGGGCTCAGGGTTAGCTGCTGCTGGGCGTAGTTCTTGAACTGGGTGAGCTGAAGGCTGGCGAGGTGCATCAGGGCGAAGGTAAGTTGTCTGCGCAACATGCCAATACAATCCGGTGGCGGGCGGCAGGGCAATTTACGGTGATCGGGCTTACTTTGCGGATTGGCGGCAGGACTGAAAACAGCCCCTGCGGCTCCACTGTGCCGTTCCCCTCCACCCGGCACCTGCGGCCGCGCCCTTCTACCCGCGAGCAGGAGGGCCACTAAAACCTGCACCATTAACGTTCAAACAATACACTTCCGCCAACCTTCCCCGCCACCCGATTGTATTTGAGAAGAACCCAATTCGTTTCATGCTCGGCCAATTTAACAAGACCTCCCAGACGCAGACGTTTCATCCGCGGCAAATTCAGCTCATGCAGCTGTTGCAGTTGCCCGTGATGGAACTGGAACAACGCATCAAGGAGGAACTGGAAAGTAATCCGACCCTGGAAGAAACGCGCCCGGAAGACCGCGAGCAACCCGACGTGGATGCGCAGGAAGACCGGGAGGCCGTTGGGGCAGACGACCGCAATTCCGACTACGACGATGACTACTTTCAGCAGTACCTGGAAGATGACCCCGGCAGCTACCAGCAAACGGCCGGGAGTGATGCCGATGACTACGTTGCGCCCGGCAGCTACACGGCGGACGAAACGACTTTTTTCGAGCACCTGATGGACCAGTTGATGAGCCTAGAATTCGAGAGCCATCAGGAGGTACTGATCGCCAAGCAAATCGTGGGCAATCTGGACGATGATGGTTATCTGCAGCGTACCCTCAGTGCCATCGCGGATGACCTGCTGATCAATTATCACCTCGACGTCCGCAAAAGCGAGATTGAACGGGTACTTAAAATTGTCCAGACCCTGGAGCCGGCCGGGCTGGCCGCCCGTGATTTGCGCGAGTGTCTGCTTTTGCAACTGGACAGTAAGATTGAGAACGGAGAGGACCTCGACATTATGGTCTACGCCGATCTGATCCTGGCACGGACCATCATCCGGGACCATTTTGAGCTCTTCACCAAAAAGCACTACGATAAACTGCAGCACAAACTGGAGGTAGACGAAGATGAGCTGAAAGATGCGCTGAAAGAAATCCTGCGCCTGAACCCCAAGCCCGCCAGCGGGCTGAGTGGCGCCGCCGGAGGGCGCGCGGCCCAGGCCGTTGTACCCGATTTCATTCTTTCCACCGTTGACGGCAAGTTCCGTCTGCGCCTGACGGCCAGAAATGCTCCTGACCTGAAGATCAATGACCACTACCAGGAACTACTTGCCGATTACCGCCGTAAGCAAAAAGAGGCCGGGAAGCTCTCCAAGGCCCAGAAACAAGCCGCCGGTTTTATCCGCCAGAATATTGATTCCGCGACCTGGTTCATTGAAGCCATCCAGCAACGGCAGCAAACCCTTTTCAGCGTAATGCACGCGATTTTGCGGTACCAGGACGGCTATTTCCGCAGTGGTGACGTCGAGCATTTACGGCCAATGATTCTGAAGGACATTGCGGAAATGACGGAGTTGGACATCAGTACCATCAGCCGGGTGGCCAACAGCAAATACATTCAGACGGATTTCGGCACTTTCGCCCTGCGTGATTTTTTCAGCGAGGGTATGACGAATCAGGAAGGGGAAGAAGTGAGTACGAACCAGATCAAGAAAGTGCTGGCGGACATCATCAGCAAAGAAGATAAGCGCAAACCGCTGGCCGATGGCAAGCTGCAGAAAGCGCTGGCAGAAGCCGGTTACGATATTGCCCGGCGAACCGTAGCCAAATACCGCGAACAGCTGGGGTTACCCGTTGCCCGGCTGCGAAAGGAGTTGTAAAAAAGTACGGCCGCAGCGTCCTCTTCGGCAAAATTAATTCCTCCGCGATGGTATTGGAGCAAGCCGTTTTGTGCTGCAGGCCACAAAACCGGAAGGTGGGGTATCTTGCAACTTCACGTTTTAATCCGCTGCATGATCCCCGAAATCAACGTTGTGCAAACCACCGTTCTTTCTGACAACTGGTACACCCTTCGTAAAATCACCTTTGATTACCGCCCTCCGGGCGGTGCCTGGGAACGGATGGAACGTGAGGCCTACGACCGGGGAAACGGTGCGGCGATCCTGCTGTACAACCAGGAACAACGGACCGTCATACTCACGCGTCAATTCCGGATGCCCACCTACGTGAACGGGAATACTGACGGGATGCTGATTGAAGTCTGTGCCGGCTTACTGGATGAAAATGACCCGGAGACCTGCATTCGCCGGGAAACGGAAGAGGAGACGGGGTATAAGATCCGGCAAGTACGGAAAGTATTTGAAGCCTACATGTCACCAGGGTCGGTGACGGAAACCCTGCACTTCTTCAGCGCAGCCTATACCCCGGCAATGAAAGTCAGTGCGGGAGGAGGGCTGGAAGAGGAGCAGGAAAACATTGAAGTACTGGAGTACGATTTTGACCGGGCTTACGGGATGATCAGGACCGGGGAGATCCGGGACGCGAAAACCATCCTTTTGTTGCAGCACGCGAAGCTGGAAGGTTTATTTGATCCTGCCGGCTAATGCCTGGTCAAAGTTGTTCGAATATCCCTCCTGACGAAGGCCGGTCATCAGCGTCCCATCCAGCCACCATCCACCAGCAACACGGCGCCGGTAACGTAGTCGGATGCGGCACTTGCGAGGAAGACAATGGGCCCCTTAAAGTCGGCCGGCTTTCCCCAGCGCCCGGCGGGGATGCGGCCCAGAATGGCCGCATTCCGCTCCGGGTTTTCCCGCAAAGCCTGCGTATTATCGGTATCAATATAGCCAGGGGCCAGGGCGTTCACCTGAACGCCCTGGCCGGCCCACTCGTTGGACAAAGCCATCGTCAGCTGCCCGATCGCTCCCTTGGAGGCGGCGTACCCGGGCACGGTGATCCCCCCCTGAAAGGTTAGTAAGGAGGCCGTGAAAATTATTTTTCCCCTGCCGCGACTGATCATGTCTTTGCCGAATTCGCGGGCCAGGATGAATTGTGCCGACTGGTTTACCTCAATTACTTTATCCCAGTATTCATCAGTATGATCAGCGGCCGGGGCCCGCAGGATAGTTCCTGCGTTGTTGACCAGAATATCGGGCGTACCCTGTTCGGCTTTCACCTTTTCAATAAAAGCGTACAGGTTTTCCCGCTTGCTGAAATCGCAGCGGTACGCCGTGAATTTACGTCCTAAGGCGACCACGGCTTTTTCAATAGCCGACCCGGTGCTTTCCAGGCTCGCGGAAACACCAATGATATCGGCCCCGGCTTCGGCCAGGCCTACCGCCATTCCAAAGCCAATGCCTCGTTTACAGCCCGTGACCAGAGCGGTTTTACCGCTAAGGTCAAATTGTTCCAGAATCATCGTTGTGGGTTTAGCGTACGGTTGGGAGCGGGGCACCGTCCATGTCAGTAAATGCTTGATTTTCGCCGGCCATCCCCCAGACGAACCGATAGGCGCTCGTGCCGGCGCCGCTGTGAATACTCCAGGGAGGAGAAATGACGGCTTCAAAATTGCGGACTACCAGGTGCTTCGTTTCCGTTGGTTTTCCCATAAAGTGCATGACCAGCTGGTCATCGGGCAAATCAAAGTAGAGATAGACTTCCATGCGCCGCTCATGCGTATGAGGAGGGAAGGTATTCCAAATGTTTCCGGCAAGCAATTCCGTGAACCCCATCACCAGCTGACAACTCTTAATGCCATTTTCGTGGATGTACTGAAAAAGCACGCGCTTATTTGCGTGTTCCTGATCGCCCAGCGCTACGCGATTGGCTTCAGCTTGCGTAGCCTTGGTTGTAGGAAATTCGCGGTGTGCCGGTGCCGAGTTGAGGTAAAATTTAGCCGGTTGTCCGGGGTCATTGCTGTGGAATACGACGGACTTGCTCCCCCGCGATACGTAGAGGCAGTCGAAACGGGCAAGCCCATACGTTGTACCATCCACCACGACCTTACCTGCATCGCCAAGATTAAGGATCCCTAATTCCCGCCGTTCGAGAAAATAAGCGGCTTTGAGGTCATCATCATTCGGCAGGTCTACGCCCGTAGCCCCGGGGGCTACGCCGCCAAAAATGAATCGGTCATAGTGTGAATAAACCAGGGTTAATTCTCCGGTTTTCATCAGATCGGTGGCCAGGAATTCGTTCCTGGTTTCCTCAGTAGTGAAAGTACGAAAGTGGTGCGGATGAACGCCGTAACGGGTTTCCATATTAATTTTTTTTATCGTTTAGGTAAAGGTTTCTGCGGCGTCACCGTCCTGGCTTAGTAGCCAAAGAGACCTGGCAGCCAGGTACTCAACCCGGGTACCAGCGTTACGATCAGTAGTGCCACCAGCATCGCTACGAAGAGGGGTAATAAGGGGCGGATAACTTTTTGGATGGTCGTCCCCGCCACCCCGACGCCGACGAAAAGTACCGAGCCTACGGGAGGCGTACACAGGCCGATGCACAGGTTCAGGATCATAATGATGCCAAAATGAACGGGGTCAATACCGATTTCCGTGGCCACCGGCAGGAAGATGGGCGTAAAGATCAGCACCGCCGGGGTCATGTCCATGAAGACGCCAACGAAGAGCAGGATCAGGTTGATGATGATCATGATCACGATCGGGTTGTTGCTGGTGGTGAGCAGGAAACCGGTAATGTCCGAAGGAATATTTTCGAAGGCCATGATCCAGGACATGGACATGGAGGTGGCAATCAGAATCAGTACGATTGAGGTGGTACTGATGGCTCCCAGAATGGTTGATGGCAAATCTGCCAGACTAAGCTCTTTATAGTAAAAAGACAGCAGCAGGCAGTACAGGACGGCGACTGCAGAGGCTTCGGTGGCAGTGAAGACGCCCGCTACGATGCCGCCAATAACGATGACCAGCAAAACGAGACTGGGTAGGGCGCGTACGAAAGTTCGCAGGATTTCCTTGAAGGAAAAGGTTCCTTTGCTGGTGTACCCTTTCCTCCGGGCGATAATGGCCGCAACGACCATCAGCAGCAAACCAACCAACAGGCCTGGAATGTAGCCCGCCAGGAAAAGCGCGGCAATGGAGACGCCCCCACTCGCCAGGCTGTACACGATGAGAATATTACTGGGGGGAATAATCAGTCCGGTGGTGGAAGAAGTAATGTTGACGGCAGCAGCAAACTCCCTGCTGAAGCCTTCTTTTTCCATGGCTTTACCGACCGTTCCGCCAACGGCGGAAGCGGCGGCTACGGAAGACCCCGAAATAGCGCCGAAGAGCATGGCCGCCATGATGTTCACGTGCGCCAGCCCGCCCGGCAAACTACCGACGAGGGACTTGGCAAAGTCTATCAGTCTGCTCGCAATTCCTCCCCGGTTCATTATCTGCCCCGCCAGCACGAAGAAAGGTATGGCCAGCAGGCCAAAGCTGTCGAGTCCCGTAGCCATTTGCTGCGCAATGGTAGTCACCGCCGGTAAAGACGGAATGCTAACCATCATGGTCAGGGCCGCACTGACCCCAATGCACCAGGCAATCGGCGTACCCAATGCCAGAAGAATAATAAAGGATAGAACAAGAATCGCGATTTCCATTATTTGGCAATTAGGTCTGGCAAACGATAATAAATGATGAGCAGGCCGCTGACCGGTACCATGGCGTAGATGACCGACATCGGCAAATGCAGCGCCGGGGAAGTTTGCCCCAGTGAAGCCGTAAGCAACACGAGGTTGGCTCCACCTACTACCATCGTCGCCCCGGCAAATAGAATAATGATCAAAGCGATCAGCCGCACCGGCTTCTTTTTGAGCAGATCGATGGAGAGGTGTAACTGCTGTCCGGAAGCGTAGGCTGCCCCCAGCAGCCCGATCCAGATCAGCAGAAAGCGGGCCAGCTCTTCCGTCCAGCTAGCCTGATTGCCCAGGGCGTACCGGGTAAATACGCCCCAGAGAACGTCGAGGGTCATCAAGACCATCATCGTTACCAGAACCATACCCAGCAGGTTATCTATTCTATTTTTCATCCTGATGGAGTGCTAAAATTTCCTGAATTAATGTTTGGAGTTCCGGGTCCGCACCGTAGCTCTCCTGTACCGTCTTGGTTTGCTCAATGAACGCGCTTTTGTCGGGCCGCAGAATGGTTACGCCAGCGGCTTCCACTGCGGTAAGCGCCTCCGCTTCCGCTGCCTGCCACAGCTTGCGCTGGTGGATGGACGCTTCGTCTGCGGCCTCCTGCAACCACTTTCTCTCCTGCTCCGTCAACCGGTTCCAGGCATCCGTACCGATCATCAGTACGTCCGGTACGGAAGTGTGCTCATTGAGGGTATAAAACTTGCAGACTTCGTAGTGCCGGCTGGTATAAAAGCTGGGGGGGTTATTCTCCGCACCATCCACCACGCCCTGTTGTAAGCCGGTATACAGTTCACCGTAGGAGATGGGGGTTGGCGCTCCCCCTAAAGCCTTGACCAAGGCAATCGCCGTAGCGCTTTGCTGTACTCTGATCTTTTGCCCCTTCAGGTCTTCCGGGGTAACTACCTGCTTGTCCTTAGTGTAGAAGGAGCGAAAACCTGCGTCAAAATACACCAGCCCGCGCAGGCGGAACTTTTCGCTGCCCGTGAGCAGGCGGCGTCCGAGGTCAGAATCGTAAAAAGTATACGCGTGCTCTTTGCTTTTGAACAGATAGGGTAAGGACAGGACCTTAGCCTCGGGAGAGAAATTCTCCAGAACGGCTCCGGAGACCTTGGTCATCGCCAGGCTGCCGATTTGCAGCAGCTCCAGGCACTGGCGCTCTCCACCAAGCTGGCCACTGGGGTAAATGTCAATGGTAAGTTGGCCGTCAGATTTTTCCGCCAGTAAGCCCGCCATGTACTCCATTCCCAGGTGTACGGGGTGCTTGTTGTCCAGTCCGTGTGCCAGCCGCAGGGTTTTCTTTTCGGCAATCGCTTCACAGCTACTGAAGTTACCAACCAAAAGCAGGAATAGCAGGCTCGCAAGCAGGTGCAAAAAAAAGTTTGAGGAGCAACGCATGATCGAAAAGGATAAAATGGTGGATGGAGCTGAAAGCGTCAGGGTACTAAAGACTTTTTCACCGGTAAAAGACCGGTAATTGTTCTTTAGCGGCTTACCCGGCCGGAGCCGTCCCCCTCCATTAACTTGAGCACTTCTTCTACGGTAGCCAGGTTAGCATCACCGTAAATGGAGTGTTTGAGCGCCGAGGCTGCTACCGCAAAATCCAGGGCTTTTTGCCGGTCGTTTTCGTAAGTAAGCAGGCCATAAATAAGGCCTCCCATAAAACTGTCTCCCCCGCCTACACGGTCTACGATGTGGGTCAACTGGTAGGTACTGCTGCTTTCGTAAAGCTCCTTACCGTCCCACAGCACCCCGGCCCAGCTGTTGTGGCTGGCGCTGATGGATCCGCGTAAGGTCGTGATGGCCATTTTACACCGGGGAAACATCTCCATAAGTTTGCGGAGAACGGACTTATAAGCTTCCCCTGATACCGATCCTCCGTGGGTTACGTCCACCCCATCAGGGTGCAGCCCAAAGTGTTTCTCTGCATCCTCTTCGTTGCCCAGGATGACATCACAGCCTTCCACCAGTGCCGGCATGACTTCCCCCGGGGTTTTGCCGTACTTCCAGAGATTTTTGCGGTAGTTGAGGTCCGTTGACACCGTAACCCCAAGCCGGTTGGCAGTCTTGATGGCTTCCAGGCAGGCATCTGCTGCCCCCTGGCTCAGCGCGGGGGTGATTCCCGTCCAGTGAAACCAATCAGCCCCTTTCAGGACTTCCTCCCAATCGATCATCCCGGCTTTAATGGTGTCCATGCCGGAGTGAGCGCGATCATAGACCACTTTACTGCCGCGTTGCATAGCACCCGTCTCCAGAAAGTATATCCCCAATCGGTCTCCTCCCCTGATAATGCCGGAAGTATCCACTCCGCGTTTACGCAGTTCCATGATGGCGCACTCCCCGATGTCATTGTTGGGGATCCGGGAGGCAAAGCTGGCATTCAGGCCATAGTTAGCCAGGCTAACGGCAACGTTACTTTCCCCCCCGCCATAAATTACCTCAAATTCGGTAACCTGGGAAAAGCGCTTAGCGCCTTTAGGTGCCAGGCGCAACATGATTTCGCCAAAAGTAACAATGCGTTTCATATAGGTAGGTTGATCAGTTTTGGTGACGGGAAGTACTGGTCCGTGTGCTACGGTTACCGTTCTTTTCTCCCTTAAAATGTTTTGTTAGGTGAATATGACAAATATAGCATTGAATCTACCTTTCAAAACCTTCTGTTAAAAATTGCTATACGTATGTGAATAAATGAGTGGCTGGGCAAGCAGACACAGGCGAGCTTTGAAGCAAGCAAGATTTACCGCCGATTCAATGAAATATTCCCCCCGCAACCAGCTATTTGTGTTTCTACTAATGGTGTTGACCCTGCCGCTAAGCGGGGTGGAGGCACAGGACCCTGACCGCGGGATGTACACTAACCCCATTTTACACGCTGATTTTTCCGATCCTGATGTAATCAGAGTAGGGGACGATTTTTACCTGACGGCCTCCAGTTTTAATGCCGTTCCTGCCTTGCCGATTCTCCATTCCAGAGACATGATAAACTGGAAGATCATCAACCATGCCATCCCGGACCGTTTGCCGCTACCTGCTTTTGACCGGCCCCAGCACGGAAACGGTGTTTGGGCACCGGCCATACGCTGGCACAATGGCTGGTTCTATATTTTTTATGGTGATCCGGATTATGGCATTTACATGGTAAAGACCAAAGACCCCGCCGGTAAATGGGAGCCCCCGCACCTCGTGAAAGCGGCCCGGGGCTGGATAGATCCCTGTCCTTTCTGGGATGAAGATGGCCAGGCCTATCTCGTGCACGCCTTCGCCGGAAGCAGAGCGGGCATCAAAAGCATCGTGGTTTTACACAAAATGACGCCAGACGGAGAGCAACTCCTTGACGATGGTGTTTTGGTTTTTGACGGTCATGAGCAGCATGGCACCATGGAAGGCACTAAAATGCACAAGCGCAATGGTTACTATTACATTCTGGCCCCCGCCGGCGGGGTGGCAACCGGCTGGCAAACGGTGCTTCGGTCACG
>JAUIIF010000113.1 GCA_030431945.1 Bacteroidia bacterium
CCTTGCACCAGAAAAATTATTGTCGGCGAAAGGTTTGGCGAGGAGTCGGAAGCATTCGTGCAATACATCGATGGCCTGATCCGCATCGGCGGCGGCCCCCAGAGCCGGCGGGAGGTGGAGCTGTTTAAAATACGTTACGCTGGTCCTGAACTGGACCGACGGCTGGTCGAAGCAGAAGTAGCGTGGTACGGGGCGTAGTTAACCAACCAATGATTGTTTTACCTCATTGGTGGGGTATGAAAAAAATATTGCTGATCGTCGGTCATCCCGACGCAGAATCGTACAATTTTGCCCTGGCGGACGCTTACGAGCGGGGCGCGGCCGCCGGTGCCGTGAAAAGACTGAATATCCGTGATCTGGACTTTAACCCTAACCTGCAGTTCGGGTACCGCAAGCGTACGGAGTGGGAGCCTGACCTCGTGACTGCCTGGGAAGCAATTCAGTGGGCGGATCACCTGGTGTGGATCTACCCCGTCTGGTGGGGTTCGCTGCCCGCCCTGCTGAAAGGCTTCATCGACCGGCTCTTTCTGCCGGGCTTCGTCTTCAGAACACACGAGGGATCACTCACGAAATGGGACAAATTGCTGCAGGGGAAAACGGGGCGACTGATCAGTACCCTCGATCAACCCGGCTGGTATTACCGCCTCGTCTACGCCCGCCCGAGCTACCACGCCATGAAGCAGTTGACCATGGGCTTCACGGGGGTGCGTAAGGTGAAGCATACGGCGATCGGCCCCATCCGCCTTTCCAGTAGTGCCTTCCGGGAAAAGTGGCTGGAACGGGTGGCTGAGTTGGGGCGGAAGGACGTAGGCTAAGTCCTGCCTCAGGCGAGGTTCTCCGCCTCAGAATTCGGGGTGCGGTCAAACTCAACCCGAATGGGAATGTCCTTGGAGCCGCCGTAGAGCTTTACTTCCGTTATGTCTGCCGGCATGTTGTAGCTGTTGGCATCGATTGCGTTCTTGATGTCCCGGATGACGATGCCGCGGATTTTGGTGGCATTCGCCCGGAAGTCCGTCGTGTCTACCCAGAAAAAGGATTTCAGGTTAACGGTACTGGCCGCGAGCTCGTCCACCACCACGAAGTTTTCGTGGGCCTCGTCGTGCACTAAATCCGGGTGGTCATCCAGCACCTGCTGTACCACTTCCTTCGCTCCTTCGATGTCGTCTTCGTAGGCAATACCGAAAACGAAGTCGTACCGGATAAACCCGTCTGCGGTATAATTTTGCACGGGGTTCTTCAGAACGTCGGCATTAGGAATGTAAATGTCTTTTCCGTCAAAGGTCTTAATGTGGGTATAGCGGAGATTCAGGGCTTTGACCTTGCCAAAATGATGGTCGATCCGGATGGTGTCGTTAACGTCAAATGGACGGTTGAACGCCAGAACGATGCCGGCGATGAAGTTTTCCCCGATATCCTGAAAGGCAAAACCCAGGACTACGGCACCGATGCCGGCGGCACCGAAGAGGCCGGCGGCAATGCCCCCCAGGCCGGCGGCATTGAGGGCCAGGGTAAGGAAACCCAGAATGAGGAGAATACGCAGCGCATTGGTGAGAAAGCGGGCCATCAGGGGGTCATCCATCCGGGCAAGGATCTTGCGCCCGGCCAGCTGGGCGATCCAGCGGGCGATAAACAGACCCGTAATGAAAATCAAGAGCGCCAGGATGATGCCGGGCACGGCACTGACCACCTGGTTCCAAAAGTCGGTGATCACCGTAGAAATATCCTTTACTTCGTTCTCCATATTTCTGAAACCGCAGTAAGTAGGGCCAGGTTCTTTTTGCTCGCTTACCTTATCTCGCACCTGCGCCCGCGCCCCTGCAAAAGTGGGTGGGGTACTGTGGGAAAAATGCCTTGCTGCCGGGAGGTTGTAGGGTTACCTATCCGGCCAGGGCTGCACCTGCCGGCAATATTGCCAGTTGATCTATCCTGACCAGGCGCTTCAGCAACTGATCCAGGTAGTCCGCTGAAATCGGCCCCCATCCCTCCTGGTCCAGTCCGTGCAGGTTGAGGATCAGCCAGCCTCCTTCCGTCGCCAGAAATTCGTTGACCTGCCGGTCAACCCAGCGATCATTGTTATCTGGCCCATTTGTCCAGCAGCCCAGGCGACCGGTCTTTTCCATAACCGGCAGGGTATTGTACGTTTCGTCTTCCCAGAGCAACCACCCACCGGTCCGCACCGCCTTGACGTGCTGGAGCGTAAACAAGTCGAGGGCTTCCGTAGATGCGTCGAAGGCATAATTGTAAACGGCCTTTTGGGGGGCGTAGCCATCCAGGTGTTGCTCAAAGTAGTCCAGGCACTTCAGGATGTTTTCCCGGGCCTGACTGACGGGAATTTTGGTCAGGTTCAGGTGCTGCCAGGAATGAGGCATCACCTCGTGCCCCCGCCCGGCCAGGCGGTTCCAGTCATCAAAATCACCCAGTAATTCGGGCAGAATCCAGTCGTCCACTTTCCGGAAGTCCGGCAGGTGGCCCGTTGCAATCACGTTCAGGCAGGCTTTTAGCCCGTATTCCTGGTGTATTTCCGCAATCCGGTAAAAGGATTTTTTGAAGCCGTCGTCAAAGCTGAGGGTGAGGACGTGCGTTTTTTTCGCCGGCAGCTTCAGCCTGGGCGTACAGGCTACGCCGGCTAACCCGGCTGCTGCCAGAGCGGAATGTTTAAGAAAGGAACGACGCTGCATAAGTGCTGACTTGGGCTTACGAAATACGGGTGGTTGGCGCATTAGTCGTTCAGCCGGCCCCGTTCTTCGCTGGCGGCACTGCGGCGGCCTTCATTCTTTTTCAGGAATCGGTTGCCAAACTTGTACGTCAGTTTCATACTTACCACGGGGGCCTCCCAGATCGAGCGGACATCCAGGTTCTGCTCCTGGTAACGAATGGTACCGGTGAAAAACTTCTGGATGATGCCGTCTCCGGAAAGGATAAAGTTGAGGCGATCATCAAAGAAGTCTTTTTCCACGCCGGCAGAAACACCGTAAAGCGGATCGGTGCGGATGATGCCGTCAATGCCCTTGCCCTGGTACCAGCCGGACACTTCTCCCTTCCAGTCTCCGGGCAGCTTGGCGTTAACCTGGAAAAAGGCGGTAAAGCTCCACTGGTCCTGGTCAAGTTGACTGCCCAGGTAATCAGACGTATAGTCGTTGTAATAAAGCATGAAACCACCGTAGCCGCTGATGGGCTTGGCGATGAAGTCCAGCGGGAAAAACAGACTGCCGCCGTAGCGGACGTAGCGATCCAGGTTAACGGTGTTCTGAAAGGCAACACCGGTGGCCGCATCCTGCTCCGTGACGTCCGCGATCACGTCACTGGTGAAATCGTAGCTGAGGTTGAAGAAGGGCTGCTTCTCGTACGTCAGGCTGAACTGGCCGCTGTGAATTAACTCCGGACGAAGAAAGGGATTGCCCTTTTCAAACGTCAGCGGATCGAGGTAGCTCACGAAGGGGTTCAGGTCGTAGTAACTGGGGCGTTCAATCCGGTAGCTGTAGGCCACGGAGACACCAATGGGCCCGAAGGCCGGGGCATTGAAGCTGAGGCTGGGAAAGAGTTGACTGAAGTTGCGGTTGTTGAAGCTGTCGAGGGTAACGTTGTAGCCCTCCATCCGGGTATCTTCGAACCGGAGACCAAAGTTGGCACCCAATTCGCCCTGTTCCCAACCAAGGCTGGCGTATACCGCCTTGATGTTTTCGTCGTACAAAAACCGATTGCTGAGGTTTTGGTCTACGACCATTTCCCCATTCTCCGTAAACCGGGCGAGCAATTCATTGTCCAGCTCGGCCATGCTGGCTTTGGCTCCGGCCTTGAAGACGAGGGCGGTGCTCAGGGGCTTTTTGTAATCGACTTGCCCGGAGACGATATCTGCTCCGGAAGGCTCCAGGTTGACCCGGTCGGGAAAGGCCGAACCGATGGTTTTCAGTTCCACACGGCCATCCCGGGTAAAGCGGTTGTAGCTGGCGTCGAAATTGATTTCCTGCCCGGAAGTGTCCAGCTTGATGCGGTAGAAGGCATCGAGGTTGAGGCTCGTCCAGGGGCGGGTCCGTTCGGCGGAGGTGACGAATGATTCCAGCAGGTTGCCGGTTTCGGGGTCTACGACCTCCGTGGCATTGTTGGCGGAGCGGGGCGATTGCCCCCAGTTGTAGCGGGCATTGAGGCCGATGCGTTGCTGTTCGGTCAGGTCGTAGTCGGCCCCGCCGCGCAGGCTGTAGGAGTTGGGAAGACCGAAGTCGCGGTTCGTTTGTACGTAGGTCCGGTCTTCAAACCGGCGCACCAGGTCCAGGCCTTCCACCCAGCTGTTGCGGTTATAGCTGGCACCGCCCGTCAGGTTGAGTTTGCCGGCCCGATGACTTAGTTGTGCTCCCGTCCGGTACTTGGCCCGCTGTCCGTAGCCGCCACCGACGTAAACGGAGCCGTTGGTACCGAGCAGGCTGTTCTTTTTCAGGACAAGGTTAATGACGCCACCGGAGCCTTCGGCATCGTACTGAGCGCCGGGCTGGCTGATGACTTCGATGGATTTGATGTTGTCCGCCGGCATGTCCCGCAGCAAACTCTGGATGTCCATGTACTTGGTCGGCCGGCCATCGATCAGGATGGTGAGGCCGGATTTTCCGGCCATCTGGATGCGATTGCCGGCAATGACGATGCCCGGAACCTTGCGGAGCATATCAATGACCGTACCGCCCTGGCCGGTAATGCTCTGATCGACGTTGACCACCAGCATCCCCGCTTTTTGCTCCAGAAATGGTTTGCGGGCCGTCACCTCAATCGTTTCCAGGTCCGTGCCCGATGCATTGAGCTGGTACGTCGGCAGGGTCATTTCCTGGCCGGCGGCCAGGGTGAATACCGGGTGGTCCTGCTGGCCGTAGCCAATGCCCGTGGTGCGAATGAAATAGGTGGCTGCCGGTACTTCGGTAAAATAAAAACTGCCGGCGGCATCCGCTAACTCAAGTTTAACGACCGCACTGTCGGCGGTGGCGATCAGTAAAATATTGGTGAACTCGGCCGGGGCTTTATCGTCGAGTACCCGGCCCGTCAGTGTACCCGTTGCCGGAGGGGCTGCCGGTTGGGCGCGGACGCCGGATGCCAGCAAAATAATCAGGGAGCAAAGCAGGTAAGGTAAACGTAGTTTCATCTGGTGGGTGGTTAATGTCGGTCTGCCTGCCTGACGTGAACGGGAAAACACGTCTTCACATGAATCACGGCTTGGGCAGGGTGTTGACTCAGGTATAAATGATTGTTCTACGGGGGAAAAGACGGAAGACCGCGTGAGAAGTTGCACCGAACTTGCTGCAGGGGGAAAACACCAGCATACGGCCACCTCTTCTGCCTGAAGCGCAGTGGTAAAAGGCGGACCGTACAACCGGCCGCTCAGTTCCCAGCTGTTGCTGCCGGATCAATCAGGTTTGCCTACTCTTTTTTCAGCTTCGCCAACCGCTCCCGTGCCCTCGCGCCCTCGGCCCCTTCGGGGTCGAGCTTGATGACTTGTTCAGAAAGCGCGGCGGCTTTGGTTTTTTCACCGGAGCGCAGAAGGGCTTCGGCCAGTAAGTCGTGGCTGGTCGCTGAGGTAGGAAACAATTTGGTCGCCAGTTGCGCAAGAAACATCGCCGGCTGTAGTTGATTGCTTTTCAGCAGCATGTCCCCCAGTTTATTCATCCGCCCCTCAAAATCGTAGAACCGGTAGGCGGGGTCAGCGGCCAGGCGCATGGCCTCCTGCTGGACCTGTTCCAGCTGCCCGTTCTGGAAAAGTTGGGTCAGGTGATCCATCGGGTCGAGAATGAAACCGTCGGCCTCAAAGTCAAGTGCCGCGGCCAGGACCGGATCCTGGTTGGTACGGTAGTCGTTGCTGGAAAGGTCCACGGCCACGTGCGGGGCCAGCCATTTCCCACCCTGCCACTGGGGTTTATCCTGCCACCACGCCCACGACAGGCGGGCAGTGAGTTGACTTTTGGGAAGGGTGACGGGGCGGTTGTCCCCGTAGAAATTCAGGTTCTCGGACGTAGGCTCTCCCACGAATATGGCGTTCGTGTAATTGTCGAGTTCGCTCACCAGGTTCTGGGCAGCCGAGAAGGTGTTGCGGCCGAGGATGACAAAGAGTTTGCCGACCTGGTCAATTTTTTGAGCGCGAATGATGCCCTTCACCACCGTCTTATTGTTGAAATTGTTGCCGCCGCCGTTCAAACGAACGTCCAGGACAAAACGCGCTACTTCGTTGTTTTCGACGAAATCGAAAACCCGTTGGTAGAAATCAGGAATGCTTTCCGCAGGGTCGGGCACGACCTGGCTGTAGCGGACGTAAACCGTTTTCTCCTCCGGCAAATACTTGAAGTAATAATGCTTGTCCAGCTGCTGCAAATAGTGCGGCAGCGTGCCCTCCTGGCGCATGGAAAGCCAATCCCCCTCCGGCTGCAGGAAACCGTATTGCTCCGGCATTTCCAGCCCCTGCCGGGCGGAAATGGTTTCGGTGAAGACTCGGCCCTCTTTTTCCAGGGTGAAGGTAATGTCGTGTTGCAGCGACCCGGTGATGCCCTGGGCGTGCAGTACTTCCGTGAAATTGAGGTAGCCCAGGCCGTAGCCCTTGGCAAACTGGTCGTTTTCTGCCGGGATGACGGGCCGGATGGCTTGCAGCACTTCCGCAATGGGTTTCCCGGCAACCTCAAGCACCCTGGCACCAAGTGCCCGCTCATAATCCCGGTGGATACCTTCCACAAAAACACCGTCGTTGAAGTGATAGAGATTCAGGGGCAGGGAATGGAAGTTGTTTTTGGCGTCGCCCAGGCGCAGGGAGGTATGCCCGTATTCGAAGGACGCCACGAGACGGGCCAGCCCGACCACGATCTCATGGGGCTCAAGCGCCGGAATTGCCGCGTACAGTTTCTCCACCTCCCGGTCAAAGGAGGCCGGAGTGGTCTTTACGAAGAGAAAAGGATACTCTTCGTGGATGGTCTTTTGTAAAAAGCGCAGGTCTTCCCGCCAATCGCTGGCGGATAAATCTGCCTGGGCCGGAAGTGCACCAGCCAGTAAAATAGTGGTCAGTAAGATCAGGCAGCTTAAGAAATGTGGGTAACGTGAAAACATGGGTAATCTCATTTTAATGGAGGCAGTAATCCTGCTTTAGCTAAGGACGCGCTGAAGGAAAATGGGCTGCACTAATTTACTGAGGTCAGGATGAAAGTAGGGCGCTGTTCGACGGGGCGCAGCAGGTTTTCGATGTAGCGAAGCGAGGAATAATTCGTCCGCCGAGGCGGACGCGTAGCTGCCTGACTCGCCGGCCGAATGGGGTAGCCGTCTGAGTGCCTGGTCAGATGGGGTGGCTGTATGACTCTCCGGCCGAATGGGATGAGCCGTCCAACTACCCGTC
Organism: Bacteroidia bacterium; assembly: GCA_030431945.1. Taxonomy (GTDB): domain Bacteria; phylum Bacteroidota; class Bacteroidia; order Chitinophagales; family Saprospiraceae; genus Neolewinella. The sequence continues at coordinate 7,349 of JAUIIF010000113.1, forward strand.
CGCCGTAGGCGCGAGGAACGCGCTGACTCTTCGGCCTGGGGACAAGATTATTTTAGTCCACTGGCCGTATAATCAATGGGTTTCTCCTCTTCGTGAAAATCCAAGACGGGTCGGTTGTTATTTTGCTGCTTGCTACCTGGCAGGTGTGTATAACCATTTGCCCAACTATTACGAGGGGCCCAAACCCCGCTCATTACGAAAGGCAGACCTCCGGACCTTAGCAAAGGCCTAAATTTTTAGGACTGGCTGTGCATTTCGTTATTCACACCCTGGCAGTTTGCTCACCACGATTGCGGAAGGGGTGTATTTTGTGTTGCAAACATTCGCACGGGACAACAATCATAGCGATCCGAAAAGCAAAAAACTTGCACCGTAAAAAATTAGCACCTACCTTTGTTTAAAATTTAAACTAACTATGCCCGCAACGGCTTCCCACCTCCCGCAAATCTACCGGCCGGCCTTTGGGTTACTGACGGACCTTTACCAGCTGACGATGGCTGCGGGGTACTACGATCAGCGGATCCACGAGCGGAAAGCAATTTTCCACCTCTTTTACCGGAAGGCCCCCTTTGGGGGAGATTTTGCCCTGGCTGCCGGTTTGCCCCTGGCCATTGACCTGATCAGGAATTTGCATTTCAGCGCCGACGACGTGCAGTACCTCGGGCGCCTGCAGGGCGCCACGGGCAAGCCACTCTTCAGGGAACCCTTCCTTAATTACCTGCAACGTCTGAAATTCCGGGGGACGGTCCACGCTGTCCCGGAAGGCGAAATCGTACTGCCCCACGAACCGCTGCTCCGGATCGAGGGCACCCTCCTTGAATGCCAGCTCCTGGAGACAGCGTTACTTACCGTGCTGAACTTCAGTACCCTGATCGCCACCAAGGCCGCCCGGATCAAGGCGGCAGCCGGGGAGGACGAAGTGCTGGAATTCGGCCTGCGCCGCGCGCAGGGTATCGACGGCGGGTTAACGGCCAGCCGCTCGGCCTACATCGGTGGCTGCGATGCTACCTCCAACGTCTGGGCCGGCCGCTACTACGGCATCCCCGTAAAGGGCACCCACGCCCACAGCTGGGTGATGGCCTTCCCCTCCGAAGACGCTGCCTTTGCGGCTTACGCAGCGGCCATGCCGGACAACGGCATCTTCCTGGTGGATACCTACGACACCCTGGAGGGTGTCCGCAAAGCCGTCGCTACGGGGAAGCGACTACGCGAGCAGGGGCACGAATTGCTGGGCATCCGGCTCGACAGCGGCGACCTGGCCGCCCTCTCCATCAGTGCCCGGCAGATCCTGGACGAAGGCGGGTTCCCCGCCGCTAAAATTGTAGCGTCCGACAGCCTGGATGAATACGCCATTAAAGAACTGAAGGGCCGGGGTGCAAGAATTGACGTGTGGGGCATCGGTACCCGTCTGGCAACCTCGGCCGATCAACCCGCCCTCGGCGGGGTGTACAAACTGGCGGCCATTCAGAATGCCGCCGGGGAATGGGAGCCGCGCATCAAACTGTCGGATACGGCGATCAAAACGAGTAACCCCGGCAAACTCAACGTAAAGTATTACTACGACCGCCGCGATGGCTACCCCCTCAGCCGGGTCATCTACAACGAATTTACCGGCGAACCGGCCAATGAACTGGTCCGGGAAAACGGAGCGGTGTCCACCGTTGAAAAAACAAACGGCGAAGCCCGCGATCTGCTGGTCCCCGTCTTTACAGACGGGGTACTCGTCTTTGCTCCTCCAACCCTGGCCAGCACCCGCGATCGCGCCCTGATGAACTGGAAAATTTGGTCGGCCCGCGCCAGTTACGCCGCCTTTCCCGCCGGCCTTGATCCCCGGCTGCACGCCCTGAAAGAGGAATTACGGACGGCCTCCGCGTAACGACCGTGCCTGACCGGATTCCCTTAACTATCTTTGCTTATCATTTAAGGCAACGTATGTACACTTATGAATACCCTCGCCCTTCGGTTACCGTAGACATTGTCGTCTATGGTTATGATGGGGGCCGCCAACTCAAGCTGCTGTTGATCGAACGCGGCAGCGACCCCTTCAAAGGAAACTGGGCCCTTCCGGGCGGTTTTGTGGATATGGAGGAAACCCTTGAATCAGCCGCTTTTCGGGAACTTGAAGAGGAAACCGGAGTAAAGGACCTCTTTCTGGAACAACTGTTCACGTTTGGTGCGCCTGGTCGGGATCCCCGCGGGCGGGTCATCTCCGTTGCCTACTTTGCCCTGGTGAATTTGCAGGATCACCCCGCAGTGGCGGCCTCCGACGCGACCCGCGCAGAGTGGTTCCCGCTGGATGATTTGCCGGAACTGGCCTTTGACCACAGCGAAATCATCAAAACGGCGAATGGCCGGCTCAGCAATAAAGTCCGTTATCAACCCATCGGCTTCGAATTGTTGCCCGCTGAGTTTACCCTGGGGCAGCTCCAGCAGCTTTACGAGACGGTCCTCAACGTAGAAGCTTTTAATAAGCGGAACTTCCGCACCCGTATCCTCCGCACCGGCATCCTCGAGGAGGTAGGCCGCCAGCAAAACGTGGCCCACCGCCCGGCCGTACTCTATCGCTTCAACGAGGAAACCTACCGGAAACTGGCGGAACAGCGGGACAGCGCCGTACTGCGGCGGGCGCTGGATTTTGAAATATAGAACGGGTTACGG
>JAUIIF010000820.1 GCA_030431945.1 Bacteroidia bacterium
AGTGAACAAGCCGTACTGGTGAACGTCGGGACGCATGCGCTTAACGACGAATCATTGGTTTTTACGGCCGTACAGGGCTTCAGTAATACCTATAATTACGGGGCTAAAACCTGGGGCGACGTTGACCTTGCGGGGGCGGATATGATTGAAATAGGTCAGGCCGGATCTGGTACCATTACCATTAATTCGGTAGCGATTGACTACGGACTGAGAACGGGAACGGTGGACATGAGCTATTCTTTTACCGACGGAACAACCACGGTAAGTGGCAGCTTTAACGGTCCGTTTGGGATCATCAATGAATTTTGAGGACGGATCGCTCCCGTATTTCAAGGCGGCAGGTTGCCTGCTTCTTCAACTTTCCCCCGCACCGGCGGCCGCGCCCTCATCCTGCACTAATGGTTGCTGTAACCCAAAGCGCGCTTCTGCCAGCCGGCCGATCCAGACGGTTAAAACTAGGCTGACGACGGCGAGCCACCAGGGGGGCGCTTCCGCTATTTGAGCCCCCGGATCGAAGGACCCGGTAACGTAAGCGATGACCACCTGGAGACCGTTGAACAAGAGGTGGAGAAGGAGCGGAACCCACAGGGAGTTCGACCAGTAATAGGCGTACCCCAGCAATACCCCCAGCAGCAGGCGCGGGGCAAAGCCCGCGAATTCGAAGTGAATAAAACTGAAGACGAACGCGGCCGTCCAAATCGCCAGGTGGTGGTTACCGAACCAAACCTGTAGTATCCGCCGTTGTAATACGCCCCGTAGCAACAGCTCCTCCCCGATGGCTGGCGTAACGGCTACGGTGAGAAATGCCAGCAGGAACTCGGGAAGATCGTTCATGGTCAGCACACCGGTGAGCAGAACGTCGGTGTAGTCTTCTGACTTTTGCATCCAGGCGGGAAGGGGAACTTGCAGGTTCCAGTATGTAAGGTAGCCGACAAAGGGCAGGGCAAGCACCAGGAAACCGGTGCTGTAAAGAAGCGCCGGCCCGGCGGGGGAAACCGTCCACCCAGCCGCTTGAATCCAGTTTTTCCGAAAAACAAAAAGGAGCGCGAGCAACGCAGTACCCGCGAAAGGAATTAAATTGCTGAGGAGTAGAAAGGCCCGCAGCCGTTGCCGTCCGCCAGCGGTTTGCGTGAAATCGGCCAACTCATTAAGGTTTATAAATTCCACGCTGACGGCCACCTGGGAAATCATCATCATTAAAAATGAAGAAAAAAGAAACGCTACTAGGGTAGCCAAAAGCAGCCGGGTTGCCGTAGCCGGAGCATCAAAAATTTGCCGCATATGACGTTAAGGTTTAAATTTTGTGAACTTATGGCGTATTTTGCGGGCGAAAAGATGGGCAGGTTGTTAACCTACCCATTTTTATTTTTATTAATCGTAGCCCTACAGTTGGCAATTTACTATTCGTACTCAGGTCCTAACTAACCAATTCGTATTCAGCGCTAATTTTACCCTCTCCAACACCTAAAAAACACAGCCCAATCGACCTAGTTCGAAGGTGATTTGCCGTATGTAGAAACTACATATTGGCTTTCTTGATGTCATTCCACCTCAGAACTTTCCCTTGCCTGTTTGTTTTTCTTCTCTGTTTACCCGCAATTGCTTTCAGCCAGCGTGACAATGGGACTTGTGTCTCGGCCAGCACCGGTTCGGTAACGTATGATGGTGTTGACTTCGCTGATCGCCCCACCGCTTTTTACACCCCTGGTGACATCGTGGAATTGTGTTTTTCTCTGGAAGCTGATTTTGCCACCCCCGATCAGGAATGGGTACACGCCATTATCCTGGCCTCTGCCGGTCCTGGTTTTGACTTTAGTACCCTCGCCCCCTCCGGGACGCCCCCAAGCCCCTGCCGGCCCGCCGGTAACTGG
>JAUIIF010000821.1 GCA_030431945.1 Bacteroidia bacterium
AGGCTGAGGCCCTGCCTACCGCAAAAGGAGCTGTTACTTAACGCCGGATTGCGGTTGGAAAGCAAATTGCCAACTAACAGCCCGGCTCGCTACGACAGGTGGCCCCACGTCCCTTAGCAAAAGCCGGCATTTCAGTACTGGCGGTGCATTTCGTTATAGCCCTGGTATTGCTCCTGGATTTGACCATAAACTGTACCTTGCGACCATAAACTTTTCAACCGACCAAAACCATGGCCAAGAAAATCATCAACACCCCCAATGCGCCGGCGCCGGTAGGGGCTTACAACCAGGCTACCCTGCACAATGGTGTTCTTTACGTAAGTGGCCAGATTGCGCTTGACCCCGTGACGGGCGCTTTACTGACCGGGGACATTGAAACGGAAACCCGGCGCGTTTTAGATAACCTGGGGGCTATTCTGGAAGCTGCCGGTACTTCCTTCGAGAATATTCTGAAGTGCAGCGTCTTTGTGAGTGACATTGAAAACTTCGGTGCCATTAATCAGGTCTACGGAACCTATTTCAAGGAGGAGACGGCACCGGCCCGGGCCTTAGTCGAGGTAGCCAACTTACCGAAATACGTAAATGTAGAGATCAGCTGCATTGCGGCAGTAGACTAAACAGGGCCAGCGTAGGCAGAAGGGAATCAGTTGGCAAGGCTGAACGTTCGGAATACCCGGTTATAGCCGGCAAAAACGCCGATGCCACGCTGGACGTTCCCAAAGGAGGTAACGCGCGGGTCTCCGACCCCGATGGGTAAAGCCTGGCCTTCACTCTGGATTTCCAGCTGGTATTCAAAATACGGCTCTGATACCGTTCTCAGCTCCGCCACTAAGTCCCCGAGTAGTTCTTTACGGGGATTGATCCGACTCTGCAATTTAATGGTTACGCCTTCCTCAGAGGGGCGATCCCGCACGAGAATACTGACCTCACCGGCCGTGGTATTTGAGGAATAATCCTCATCGGGTGACTGCAAGACTTTTGCTTTAGTGGCCAACCGCACCGTGTCCCCTTCGGTATCAACGTAAAATTCGGTCACGAGCTGGCTGAGGCGGATGTCGTAAAAATTCTCCTCCAACGCAGGGTCATCGTAATTGATCTGCAGGGTAAAGTCATAGACCTCCAGGTCTCCGACCACCGTTTTGCGCTGGTCGTCCAGAACTTTCAGGTCAACGATTTCCACCGGCTGAGGAATAGAGCTGGAAGCATCAATCGGTTTGTAACCGTTTTTAGTAACGAACAGGGTATAAATACGGCCTACTTCAGGCTTGAAGTTTACACTCCGGTAACTTCCCCTGCGCCCCCCCTGACCAGCTACAAAATGCAGCATTTCGAGGGTTTCGTTGCCTTCCAGGATGGAGACCTTGGCATCCGTGATTTCATTAATGGTCTGCTCCCCTACCGTTGGCTGGGTGGCGGATAACCTTACGTTAACCGTTTCACCGGGGAAGAAAGTGGAAGATACGACCAATTGAGACTCAACGACTTCCAGACCGAGATCAACCGGTTCTTCACAAGAGGAAAGAGCTACGACCGTAAGGATGGTCGTAAAGATTATACCGCCTTGTCTCAGTTTATGGAAGACTTTCATTCGCTACCAAAATTAGGTAACCTTATCTTAACCTCCAAACTCTTTAGTGCCTTTTACCATTGAAGGCCAATTTGTAAGATAGTGTTGGCTGAATACCGCCAAAGAATATCTGCACGAATTGCTGATCTTTGATCAAATCCGAATTGCGGGAAAAAAAGTTTGTCCGCAGATCATAAAAGATGGGATTGTGCCGGCTGTAGAGGTTGTAGATCCCCAGGTTGAGGGTATGATGAAAGCGCCGCTTTTCTCCTTTTGTGAGCATGAATTGTGCATTGACATCC
>JAUIIF010000822.1 GCA_030431945.1 Bacteroidia bacterium
GGGCATTAGCAATAACCCCTTCCGCAAGTGCCTTGCCTTCCGTGGGCGTTGTATTCATTTTCCAGTTGCCGGCGACCATTGTGCGTGACATAGTATTTTGTTTAGTGGTTTCTTGCAGCTTCCGCGCGTAAGCAGGGAAGTCAGCTGTGCGTGAAAATTACCCACGCAGGAGGTTAATTATGATGAATGGAAGCGATGGTTGGTCTGCGGAGGGACGAGGGGAAACCCGAAGCAGCAGGCAGACCTGGCGCCGGTTTACTTCCGTTTAGCTTCGTTACGGGCAATCTTATGCCCGGGGCGGCTCCATTTGATGCTGGTCTTTGTTTCCGGTCCGCCGGGGTCGGCTTTAATGGCTGGCTTTTCGCCCTTGGCGTATGGTGCCGTAGGCCGTAGCCCCAACTGCTGGAACATTTCCAGGTCCTCAAAGGCCTCCGGGTTCGGCGTGGTCAGCAGCTTGTCGCCGGCAAAGATAGAGCCGGCGCCAGCCAGGAAACAAAGCGCCTGGCCTTCGGGCGTCATGCTGGTGCGGCCGGCACTCAACCGTACCGTTGTCATTGGCATTACTATCCGGGTGACGGCAATCATGCGCACCATCTCAAAAATCGGTACGGGGCGCTGTTCTTCCAGCGGGGTCCCTTCCACGGCTACCAGGGCATTGATGGGCACTGATTCTGGTTGCGGGCTCAGGCTGGCCAGGGTCATGAGCATCTTCAGGCGATCATCGATGGATTCACCCATGCCGATGATGCCACCGGAGCAAACCGTCAGGCCGGCCTTGCGGGCATTGTCAATCGTGTCCAGGCGGTCCTGGTACCCCCGCGTAGAAATAACTTCTTTGTAGTATTCTTCCGAACTGTCCAGGTTATGATTGTAGGCGTAGAGGCCGGCGGCGGCAAGACGTTCGGCCTGATTGGGGGTCAGCATCCCGAGGGTGGCGCAGACTTCCATGTCCAGGCTGTTTACCGTACGGACCAAGTCTAATACCTGGTCAAACTCCTGATCGTCACGGACGTTCCTCCAGGCAGCTCCCATACACAACCGGCTGCTGCCAAGCCCCTTGGCCCGTTCCGCCGCAGTTTTTACCTGCTCCACCGTCATTAGTGCGTTTTCCTCGATGTCTGTGTGGTAACGGGCAGCCTGAGGACAATACCCACAGTCTTCCGGACAACCACCCGTCTTGATGCTCAGGAGGCTACTCATCTGTACCTCGTTGGGGTCATGATGCTCCCGGTGAATACTTGCGGCGCGAAAAACCAGGTCCATGAGCGGGCTGTCGTGCAGCTCGCGAAGGGCTTCAAGAGTCCAGGTTTTGCGGATAGAATCTGCTTTTGCGGTCATATGGGGCGCTTTTGGCGTGGGCAAATGTAGGTAATTCAGGCAGGAAAATCGCTTTGTCGGCCATCTTCCTGAATCCAGCTTGGAAGTGTTGTCAGCGAGTGGTTTTGAGTGAACTCCCGGAGTACCCGGTATTAATAGTAAAACAATTGATTTTTGGGCGCTGGCGCAGGTGCAGGGAGAAGGTAGCTGCGCGGAGAAAAGAGGCCGGAGGGGTAATGCTTTTTTCGAATAAAGGCTTACGCATAAACACAGCCGCCGAAGAATGACCTATTTCAGATCCCTTTTACTCGTGTACCCGGCCTTTTATCGCTCCTCCCTGCACGGCCTTGTCCAGGGTATCGGACTTTGCGTAGATCACCGGGTCGGGGGAGAGCTTGTTCAGGTCCGGTTGTCCGGCATCTACCCAACAGCTGTACCACACGCTTCCGATGCTTTTGATGGCCGCCCGAAACCGTTCTTCCACCATGCCTTGCATCTCGCGGTCCCAGGCCGCAGCAAATTCAGCGGATTGGGTCTTGATCGTTCTGCCGG
>JAUIIF010000114.1 GCA_030431945.1 Bacteroidia bacterium
ACTCACGTAAAGTTTCATACTCATTTGGTTTGTAAAAGAACGCAAAAGTACAACGCTGCGCTGCCATCAACTTGTTCGCCAACCCCAAATAGCGTGGATTGTCCGTCTCGGGGCAGAAATACGGTGGCCGGAAGTTCCGGTTGCCGGCGCTTGAACCATTTTGGAAGAATGCCGTTAGGATGGCAACAAAGCTTAGAAGATAAAGTGAGTGTAATTTAAACTGCCTGCCGGGGTTCCGGCAGGCTTTTTTCATGCCTTATTTTCGTCCGAAATCGGCGGGGATTTCTCCCCAGGCTTTGGTGTCCCACTTATAAATAGGATTGGTTACTTTATTGGCCTTGAGCCAGGCCTCGGCCCGGTCGATGTATTCATAAAGAGTTTCCGTTTTGGGGCCGCGGGCCAGCGTCGTCTTACATTTTTTCTTTTTTACCCAGCCGATCGCAATCTGCGAATCGCTGTAGATGGGCAGCTCGGGCATGTCCTGGGCGGCCAGGAAGGCCAGCGCATGCACGAGGGCAAGAAATTCTCCGATGTTATTGGTGCCCAGTTTGAAGGAGCGGTGAAACAGTTGCTTTTTGCCGGAAGTGGTAACGCCCTGGTATTCCATTTTACCCGGATTTCCGGAGCAGGCCGCGTCCACGCTAATGCTGTGGGAAAGGATTTTGTCCGTGGATGCAGCGTTGCCGCGGCGGGAGGTTTGGGGGCGCGCACGCTGGTGCGGGGTTGAGTTAACGGCCGCGCTGGCGGATTTGATGTAGTGGTGGAAGCTGTTCGCATAAGCCGCTTCCGCCTGGGCCCGGGTGGGGAAAGATTTGTACTTGGCGCCTTTGTACCCGTCAATCTGTTGCTTGGCTTTATTCCAATCGGTGTACACCCCGGGCTCGTGCCCCAGCCAAACGACGTAAAATTTCTGCTGTTTTGCCATGTCGGTGCAAAAATAGCCTGCTTACCGGATAGTGCGATGTTTTTGCCCTCTCCGCCAAAGATCAGTCGTTCGGCGGCTGACCCGGTTCGTACTTCGCGTGCCGGCCGACGATTGACTTGGCGATAGCCCTGCCGGAAATTCCCCCTTCCGTACCATCTTTCCTGCTCCCTTCCTACCTTCGCCCACCAAAACCGTTCTTGCCTGCATTTTAAGCTTATCCGATATGTTCATTGACACGCATACGCATCTTTACAGTACCAAATTTGCGGCCGAGCAGGCCGAGATGATGGCCAGAGCCCGCACTGCCGGCGTAGAACTTGCGCTGTTACCGGCGGTAGATCGGAGTAGCCACGCGGCCATGTTGCAGCTGGAACGGGATTACCCGGATCAGACCCTGGCCATGATCGGGTTGCATCCGGTCAGTGTAAAGGAAGACTTTGCCGAGGAGCTGGCGGTGGTGGAGACCTACCTGGCGGAACGCCCCTGGGTGGCCATCGGGGAAATAGGAATGGACCTGTACTGGGACAAAACCTACCGACCGCAGCAGGAAATCGCTTTCCTGCGTCAGTGCGAATGGGCCCTGGCCTACGATTTACCGATCTGCATTCACGCCCGCGAATCCATTGATGAACTGCTGGAACTCATCGAAGGCATCAACAACCCCAAGTTACGCGGCGTCTTTCATTGCTTTACCGGAAACGTAGCCCAGGCCCGCCGGGCCATCGACCGTGGGTTTTACCTCGGGATCGGCGGAGTGGTCACTTTTAAGAACGGAGGCCTCGAACCGGTCTTGCGGGAAATGCCGCGCGAGCGGATTTTGCTGGAGACGGATGCGCCTTACCTCGCCCCCGTTCCGAAGCGCGGAAAACGAAATGAAACCGCTTATCTGCCGTTTGTGGCAGAAAAAGTTTCGGAGCTCTGGGAAACTTCCGTTGAGGAGGTTAGCCGACAAACGAGTAAAAATGCTTGGCAACTCTTTGAACTTGACCGGTTTGTAAAATCATCTTACCCCTGGTCGGCCCTCGCTGCAAGCGTAAACTGATCATTAATCCCGACGATTGCCAATATAAATTTTGTTTTGTTGATCGTTTTTGCAATTTTTGCGTCTGTTCCGGGAAGGGCTATTAACGAATAGTTATCTTTATTCCCCGAAACAAGTAAACGGAGAGGTGCTCGAGTGGCTGAAGAGGTACGCCTGGAAAGCGTATATATGGGTAACCATATCGAGGGTTCGAATCCCTCTCTCTCCGCATTGACAGGTTAGGAAGAAATTTTCAGGAAGTATCGCAGCGGTTCGAACGCGGAGCGCAGCGATCACGACTGAAGGGAGTCATCCCTCTCTCTCCGCATTGACAGGTTAGGAAGAAATTTTCAGGAAGTATCGCAGCGGTTCGAACGCGGAGCGCAGCGATCACGAGGGAAGGGAGTCATCCCTTTTTTGATTCCCTGTGGTAACTTTTGGTCCGCTTTGGCAAAATCTGGCGGTCTGCTAAGGCACCCATTTGGGGAAGGTTACTTCCCTGGCTTACCTTTAGGAGTAGAGAGACAGCTTTTTTTATTCTATATTACGGCCGTTCTAACGGAACCGGAGGTGATCAAAATACACAGGGCATTCTTCTCTACCTACAGAACTACGTGTGCTTTGCGCACAAATAACCGCAATGGCGGTTTTTTTAAAAAAATCCAATGAGCCGAAAGGCTACTGTTGGTTTATTCTCTTCACGCACAAACTATTCGTTAAACCTAAATTTGGCTATGCGACATCTATTCAAGACGCTGGCGGCACTCACGCTGGTAGCATTTTCCACCGCTGATCTTGCGGCTCAGGACTCCGGAGGTTACCAAGTTCTCAAGAAGTACTTCATCGATGGAGACTGGCGCTTCATGGCCATCGTACTGGTTTGTCTGATCCTCGGTCTGGCATTCTGTATTGAGCGCATCATCACGCTTAACCTGGCATCCACGAACACTGACAAGTTACTCTCCCGCATCGGTGAGCGTCTTGAAGAAGGTGATATGGAAGGTGCCAAGGAAGTAGCAAAGTCTACTGCCGGCCCTACGGCCAGTGTTCTTTACGAAGGACTGCGCCACGCCAACGAAGGCCCTGACGCCGTTGAAAAGGCGATCGTTTCTTACGGAAGTGTCCAGATGGGCCTCCTCGAGCGCGGTCTCGTTTGGATCTCTCTCTTTATCGCCATTGCACCCATGCTTGGGTTCATGGGTACGGTAATCGGTATGATCCAGGCCTTTAACAAAATTGAAACAGTTGGTGACCTTTCCCCCGCAGTTGTTGCCGGTGGTATTAAGGTAGCCCTCCTGACCACGGTATTCGGTCTGGTAGTGGCCATTATCCTTCAGATCCTGTACAACTACATCGTCAATAAGATTGATGGTATCGTTAACCGGATGGAAGACGCTTCTATCGCCCTGGTAGACATCATGGCGACCAACAACAGCTTTAAGGCATAACCAGCCCTCACTACTAAATCCAATCATACATGTACGCTTTTTTAAATAAGTACGGCCAGGCCCTGGCTTTCGGGATTGGAGTGCTGGTTACCGCGATTTTCGTCCTCAGTATCTTCTCCGCTCCTCCCGCCGAGATGGAAATGATCATGTCCGAAACCGCTGGTCCTGAAAAGTACGAAACGACGGCTTTTGACTTTGGTCTCTACGCTTCTCTTTTCCTGACGGTTCTCGCCCTGGTGGGTGCTTTACTGTTCGGCATCGCGCAGCTGGCTGCTAACCCCAAAGGCTCCATGAAAGGAATCCTCGGCTTCGTTGCCCTCGTAGTCATTGCCCTGATCGGCTACTCCATGGCTAACGATGATATTACTCAGGAAGCGCCTTCCATCGTCAATTCCATCGAGAAGTTCAATACGGACCAGGACGCTAACTTTGACGGGGGAACCCTCAAGTTCGTCAGCGGTTCCATTATCACGGCCCTGATCCTGGTAGCACTTTCCGTGCTGTCCCTGATCGTTTTCGGGATCCGCGGTATTTTCAAGTAACTCGTAAATTCTCTACAGACCATGGCTAAGACCAAGACCAGAGACCGGATGAATAATGAGATCAACGCAGGATCCATGGCGGACATCGCCTTCCTGTTGCTCATTTTCTTCCTCGTCACGACTACCATCGCCGAAGACAAGGGTATTCTCGTCAAATTGCCACCATGGTCAGACGAGGAACCCGATATTACGAAGCTGAAGGAACGTAACGTGTACTCCGTACTCGTGAACGCTCAGAACCAACTCCTTGTCCGGGAAGAGCCGATGCGCCTCGCCAATTTGCGCGAGAACGCTAAGGAATTCATCTCTAACCCCCGGAGAATGGAGAACATGTCTGAATCTCCAAAGAACGCCATCATCTCGTTGAAGAATGACCGTGGTACAAATTACGAAACGTACCTCGCCGTCTACAACGAACTGAAAGGTGCCTACGATGAGCTCTGGGACGAACTAGCCCAGAAGCGCTACGGGGAACCCTATTCCGATGATATGCCCTACGCCCAGCGTAAGGCGATCAAAACGGAAATCCCCATGGTCCTTTCCGAGGCGGAGCCGACCAGCTTCGGTGAAGAGCAATAAACTATTATTCCGGGCCGGATGGCCTACCCGGTTACTCCGGTCCGGAATTATTGCTTAAACACTCCCCTTCCGCGCCCGGCGCGGCATCTTACGACCATCAACCGTCGTTAATTCAAATCAAGCATTAATCAATGGCTAAGTTCACGAAAAAACGTGGTAAAGCGAGTCCTGCCGTCTCCACTGCATCGCTTCCTGATATTATCTTCATGTTGCTCTTCTTCTTTATGATGGTAACGGTATTGAGGGACTCTGACCTTAAGCTGCAGGTGAATACGCCGGAAGCAACCCAGCTCACCAAGCTCGAAGAAAAGTCGTTGGTGAACTACATCTACATTGGCCGCCCGACCAAGCAGTACCAGGAAGTTTATGGTACTTCTCCCCGGATTCAGCTGGGGGATAAAATCTCCACGGTAGATGATATTCCGTTGTTCCTGGAACAACACAAAGTAAAACTTCCTGAAGCCAAGCGCAGCCGGATCACTTCTTCCCTCCGGGTAGACGGTGAAGTGACGATGGGCATCGTTCAGGACGTAAAGACAAAGCTGCGCAAGAGCGGACAGTTGAAAGTCAACTATTCCGCCGGCAAGCGCGCCAAAGAACTCAATTAAACCTCCAGGCAGGTTCAATTAGCGGATAAAGCCGTTCTTCCCGTAAGGGAGGAACGGCTTTTTACGTTGGGTACCGGAAAAAAACAGCGAAAACCACCCAATAGGCACGGAAGGGCATCTTATTGATAACGGTAATTAGTCTATTCCTGGTTACCCGACCTGCGCTGAAGCAGGTAGTATAATACTTAGCCTAAATCCACCTCCATGTATACGTCTGTACTGCCATCCGGTAAAGCCAGGCCGGCCATCTCGACGGCCTCTCTACCCGATATTATCTTCATGTTACTGTTTTTCTTCATGATGGTGACAGTATTGCGGGATGCCGATCTTAAAGTCCGGGTACTTACCCCGGAAGCGACGCAACTGACGCAGCTGGCGGAAAAGTCTTTGGTGAACTATATCTACATCGGCCAGCCGGCTCCGCAGTTTGTTGGTTACTACGGATCGTCTCCCCGGATTCAACTGGGCGACAGGATTGCTTCCGTGGCTGACATTCCCTTCTTTCTGGAAAACCATAAGCAGAGTCTTCCCGAGGCCATGCGGAGCCGGATCACTTCCTCCCTCCGTGTAGACGGCGCCGTGACGATGGGCATCGTGCAGGAGGTGAAAACGGCGCTGCGTAAAAACGGGCAGTTAAAAGTCAACTATTCCACCCGCAAGCGCAACCGGGACCTGTAATAAAGGAGAAACAAGACCGGACGCTTTGGCACATTGACTGCCGGGCGGCGGACGCTAATGTTAAAATCCGGTAATACCATACTTACGGTGCTCCGGCTGCGCTTTTCTTTCGTGAACCTGCTACGTTTATATCATTTCTTTTTCTGCTTGTTTTGGGGCGGACTGGTATACGCCCAGGAGCTCAAGGTAGGCTTCGGGGTCGAAGCCGGCGCGAGCTGGGAAATCGAACGCCTCCCCTACAACGCTGCCCCAACCCCGCTGACGGGCGTGGACGGCGGCGGAGGCTACGCCCTCTCGCTGGAAATCCGGTATTCCCTCGATGCGCTGTCGTTGGCCTTTCGCCCGGCGCTGCTGGCGCAGCAGACGACGGCTTTCCGGTTGCCGGATGATGACAGCGGGATGAGCTTCCGGCAAAAGCTTTACCCGGCAGCTTTGCTGCTGCCGTTACGGGCGAGCCTGGCTTTTGGTCAGCAACGTTTTCAGCCCGTGTTGGGCGTAGGGGGCGGCTTTCTGGTGGCCGTAAAGGAAGAAAATAACAACCTTGCTGTGCCGAAACCAGTCCCTGTTCTTCCCTACCTGGAAGTCTCGGTGGGGGTGTGCTTCCGGGCCGGTGGCCTTCACTTACGGCCCGAGCTTACCGTCCGGAACGGCACGGGGGAGCTTTTTCCGGTAGGCCATGACCTCACCAACCTGCCCTACGGAGGCCAGCGCTGGGGCTACGCTGGTTTTGGGCTGACGGTGAGTAAATAATTGCGACCTTAGCTCCGTGAACACCCACCATGGCATTGTCCTGTTTTTTCTGCCCGACCGGGGCTACGGCTACCTGCGCCTGGTGGGGACACGGGAGGAATTCTATTTTCGGCGGGGAAATATTACGGGGCCGGCCGTGCAGCGTGGCGACAGGGTGACCTTCACCCTGAAGAAAGGTCGGCAGGGCTATTTTGCCGACGAGGTGCAACCCGCGGGCATTGCCTGACCAACAAGCCGGTCAGCGTGTTTTCCTTCGGCTCAGGCGCGACCAAAGGGCGCGGCCGCAGGTACAAGGAAAGAAATAAGGAGCCAGATGTTACTTATTGAGGTAAACGGTGAAAATTTATACAAAAAGTTCCCCAACCTTCCTACCTTTGATCCGTTGGAATAGTGCAATCGCAAGCTCGCTCGTCGGCCGGCGCGCGACGCCAGGAGCTGACTCGTCCCGAGCGACGGGTTCGTAACCCGCAACAAAGCCTCCTCCCGGCGGGCGGACCGCGCAGCAGCCCGGAACGGTATCAAGTCGTTCCTCCCGCTTCGGCCGACAAGCGAAGACGCTGCTGAGCGAGCTTGCGATTGTCCTGTCCGTTGGAAAAACAGCTTCGGCCGAACAACAGCTTCGGCGAGGCTTTTACTGAAATCAGGGACGGCGGTTAAATGTCGTATTGTCCCCCACTACTTTGACTCAGGTATATGCCCCGCGCCAAATCGACTGCTCCTTCTACCTCCCCGGCACCTGCGCCCGCGCCCAAAAAGCAGGAGCTTCCGCATACGGAACGCTTTCTGACGGTGACGGGGGCCAAGGAAAACAACCTGAAAGACATCAGCGTGGAACTGCCACGCAACGAACTGGTGGTCATCACGGGCCTGAGTGGCAGCGGAAAATCCAGCCTCGCCTTCGATACCATCTACGCCGAAGGGCAGCGGCGCTACATGGAGACCTTCAGCAGCTACGCCCGCCAGTTTATGGGGACCATGGAGCGGCCGGACGTAGAGCAGATCACGGGCCTGAGCCCCGTTATTTCCATCGAGCAGAAAACGACCAACCGCAGCCCGCGGTCTACCGTAGGGACCGTAACGGAAATCTACGATTTCCTGCGCCTGTTGTTCGCCCGTGCCGGTACGGCCTACAGTTACCTCAGTGGCCTGCCGATGCTCCGCTACACGGAGGAGCAAATGAAAGAACAGATTGCCGGGCGTTATGCCGGCCGCAAAGTAGTTGTCCTCGCACCGCTCGTTCGCGGGCGCAAAGGACATTACCGGGAGCTGTTTGACCAAGTGCGCAAACAAGGCTACACCAAAGTCCGGGTGGACGGGGAGATACTGGACCTGATGGAGGGAATGCAGGTAAGTCGCTACAAAGTCCACGACATTGAACTGGTCGTGGATCGGCTCAAGATGCAGCCCGATCGGCTGGACCGCCTGAGCCAGAGCCTCCAGACGGCCCTGAAGATGGGCGATGGCCTGGTGTTTGTCCACGACGTCGACTCAGGAGAAACGTCCCCTTATTCCAAGAACCTGATGGATGCGGAAAACGGCCTGAGCTACGAAGAGCCGAGCCCGAATACGTTCAGCTTTAACTCCCCTTACGGGTACTGCCCGACCTGCAAGGGCCTCGGGCAGGTGAACAGCCCGGATATTGAGAAAATCATCCCCGACCGGAGCGTCAGCATCAATAAGGGGGGCTTAGCCCCCCTGGGGGAAGACCGGGATAACACGACTTTCAAGCAGGTCAAGGAAATTGCCCGGGCCTATAAGTTTAAACTTTCTGACCCGATCAGCAAATTGCCCAAGGAGGGCCTCAACGTTCTGCTGTACGGAGAGGAGGCGAAGCCCGGCCGCAAGAAGAAAAGTAAATACGACCGCATCGCCCACGATATGGTGTGGGACGTCCGGAAGAACGGCCTGGTGAATATGCTCATTCGCTGGTACGAGGAAACGGGCAGCGAACGAATTCGCCAGTGGGCCGAAGACTTTATGACCATCAGTGCGTGCCCGGAATGCGAAGGTGCCCGCCTGCGCCGCGAAGCGCGGCACTACAAGATCAAGGACCAAACCATCAGCGACTTAGCCCGGATGGACCTGGGAGAACTGGGGGAGTGGATGGAAACCGCCGAGGAAGGCATGGAAGAGCGGACCAGGCTGATCGCTACGGACATCCTGAAGGAAATCCGTTTTCGGCTGCGTTTCCTGCTGCACGTTGGCCTGGGCTACCTGAGCCTGGATCGGCCCGGACGGTCGCTTTCCGGCGGTGAGGCCCAACGGATTCGGCTGGCGACCCAGATCGGCAGCCAGTTAACGGGCATCACCTACATCCTGGATGAACCGAGTATCGGGCTGCACCAGCGGGACAACCAGCGGCTGATTGCCGCGCTGCGTGACCTGACGGACATCGGTAACACGGTCATCGTCGTTGAACACGACAAAGACATCATGATGGCCAGTGATTATTTGCTGGACCTGGGCCCCGGTGCCGGCGTAAAGGGCGGGGCCGTCGTTACGGCGGGGAAACCAAAGGAGTTTTTGCTGAAGAAAAACGCCGGTAGCATTACCAGTGACTACCTGGCCGGCCGGCGACAGATCGAAGTTCCGGAAAAGCGACGCAAGGGCAACGGTGAATTTCTGGTCCTGAAGGGGGCGACGGGGAACAACCTCCGTAACGTGAGCATAAAAATTCCACTGGGTACTTTCACCTGCGTAACGGGGGTGAGTGGTTCGGGGAAGTCCACGTTGATTAACGAAACCCTGTACCCGATTCTCCGGCAGCACTTCTACAACAGCGTGAAGCGGCCACTGGACTATAAGACCATTAAGGGACTGGAGCATATCGACAAGGTAATCGACATCGACCAGAGCCCCATTGGTCGCACTCCCCGTTCTAACCCGGCTACTTATACTGGCGTGTTTACCGATATTCGGGCGCTGTTTACCAACCTGCCGGAGGCCAAGATCAGGGGATACAAGCCGGGGCGGTTCAGTTTTAACGTCAAGGGAGGCCGCTGCGAAGATTGTAAAGGAAGTGGCAGCCGGACAATAGAAATGAATTTTTTGCCGGACGTGGAAGTGGAATGTGAAACCTGCCTGGGGAAACGCTTCAATCGGGAGACGCTCGAAATCCTGTACAAAGGGAAATCCATCAACGACGTACTGGATATGTCCGTAGAGGAAGCCAGTGAATTTTTTGCCCCCATTCCTAAAATTGCCCGGCGGTTGTCCACGCTCAATGACGTTGGTCTGGGGTACATCACCCTGGGGCAGCGGGCGACGACGCTCTCCGGAGGAGAAGCGCAGCGCGTGAAGCTGGCCGAAGAACTGAGTAAGCGGGCTACGGGGCAAACCGTTTATATTCTGGATGAACCCACGACCGGCCTGCATGGTCGGGAGACGGTTAAACTGCTGGTAATTCTGGATCGATTAAAACAAACGGGGAATACTGTCATCGTC
>JAUIIF010000823.1 GCA_030431945.1 Bacteroidia bacterium
GCAACGGATTCATTACGTTGCGGACGATTACCTGACCCTCCGCCAACTGGTGCTGGTACTTCCACTTGCTCGGCGGACGAACCAGCTCGTTCCTCGCGTTTCGGCCGGCGAGCAAGTTGCTTTCTACGCCGGGTCTCCTCCTGCTGATCCAGGAAAAAATCTCACCTGCCGACAAATAATAGTAAACCTATCACGTCAAGTGGCAACACTTTTATATCTTGTCCGTTACGTAATTCTAAACCACCTGTAATGGACATCAACCAAATATTCAAGAACAACGCCGATTGGGTCTCCAAGAAACTTGGCGAAGACAGCGAGTACTTCACTAACCTGGCAAAGGGCCAGTCACCGGCCATCCTGTACATCGGCTGCTCAGACAGCCGCGTTACCGCCGAGGATATGATGGGCTTAGGGCCCGGCGACGTTTTCGTCCACCGTAACATCGCCAATATGGTGATCAATACGGACCTCAGTTCCGCCGGCGTCATCAATTACGCCGTCGTTCACCTGGGCGTTCAGCACATTGTCATTTGCGGCCATTATGGCTGCGGAGGGGTTAAAGCAGCCATGAGTGCTGCCGACCTGGGCATCCTGAATCCATACCTCCGGGAAATTCGTGACGTATACCGTACGCATAAGGACGAACTAGGCGCCATCGAAGATGAAGAAGAACGCTACAAGCGACTGATTGAACTGAACGTTCAGGAACAGTGCATCAACGTAGCGAAAACGGCAGAGGTGCAAAAAGCCTACCGCCAGGGGAAAATCACCATCCACGGATGGGTACTTGACCTCAGTTCCGGTAAAATTATTGACCTCGGCATTGATATGGATGCGGTCCTGAAGAACATCATGGAGATTTACACGCTTGACGTGTAAGCAGCTTTTCCGGTAACGTCGGCGTCTGCATCCTGGTGATGCAGGCGCCGCTGTTGTTTCAGGCCTGCAACCAGTCTTTCCCCTTGACCAACTGCGCCAGCGTCTGTGCTTCCCGGGAGCCCGGGGCCGGTTGATGATCATATTCCCAGCCCGCCAAAGGCGGCAGGCTCATCAGAATTGATTCCGTACGGCCGTTGGTCGTAAGGCCAAACTTCGTCCCCCGGTCCCACACCAGGTTGAATTCAACGTAGCGGCCACGCCGCAATTTTTGCCAGGCAGCTTCTGCTTCCGTAAAGGGGAGGTCTTGATTACGGCGCAGCAGTTCCAGGTAGGTGGGGGCAAAGGTCTGGCCCACGGCCTGGGTAAAAGCGAAGAGTGTTTGCTTGTCTTTTCCTTCGGTGTCCGGCTCCAGGCGGTCAAAGAAAATACCGCCGATGCCCCTGGTTTCCTGCCGGTGCGGCAGGTAAAAATAGTCGTCGGCCCAGGCTTTGAACTTTGGGTAATACGCAGGGTCGAACCGATCACAGGTAGCCTTCAACTGCTGGTGGAAGAAAACAGCCTGTTCCGGCACGACGTAATGTGGGGTCAGGTCAATGCCGCCACCAAACCAAAAGCGGCCGCCATCCAGCTCAAAGTAGCGGACGTTCATGTGAATGATCGGTACGTGCGGATTCCGGGGGTGCAGGACAATGCTTACGCCCGTAGCGTAGAAGGAAGTGTCTTCCGGTGCCAGTTTGAGGCTCTGGGCCGCGGCGGCCGGCAGGTCGCCGTGCACGGCACTGAAGTTCACCCCTCCTTTCTCGATGTGGTTACCGTTAAGGACCCGGGCCCGGCCGCCGCCGCCGCCGGGGCGTTCCCAGCTATCTTCGCGGAAGGTGCCGCCATCGGCGGCACGCAGCTGTGCACAGATGTCGTCCTGCAAAGCTTGGAAAAAGGTGGTTATTTCATGACGATCAGGCATAGGAAAGGGGGTAATTACGGACGTTGC
>JAUIIF010000115.1 GCA_030431945.1 Bacteroidia bacterium
CTGCCACCAGGTATCG
This sequence comes from Bacteroidia bacterium, assembly GCA_030431945.1. GTDB lineage: Bacteria > Bacteroidota > Bacteroidia > Chitinophagales > Saprospiraceae > Neolewinella. The sequence goes on from JAUIIF010000115.1 coordinate 17, forward strand.
ACAATCGGGACGGTTCCCTTGCCCACGTGTTCCTTGTACCATTCCCAGGCCTCCTCATTGATGGGTTCCCCGACGGAGCCGATCACCTTCAGGTCACTCAGGTCGTGTCCCGCTACGTGGTGGTTGCCTTTGGCCATCAGGGCGCGAATGGCCGTGGGGGCCGTGTAAAACTGGTTGACCTTATGCTTGGCGCAAACCTCCCAGAAGCGTCCGGCATCGGGGTAGGTGGGAACGCCCTCAAACATGATGGAGGTGGCGCCACAGAGCAGGGGGCCGTAAACGATGTAGCTGTGGCCGGTGATCCAGCCGATGTCTGCCGTGCACCAGTAGACGTCGCCCGGCTGGTACTGAAATACGTTAAGGAAACTGTAGGCGGTATAGATCATGTACCCGCCGCAGGTATGGACAACGCCTTTGGGCTTGCCCGTAGAGCCGGAGGTGTAGAGGATAAAGAGGACGTCTTCGGCGTCCATCTCTTCTGCCCGGCACTGGTCAGCCTGCCCCGCGACCCTTTCGTGGTACCAAACGTCGTAGCTGGGGTCCCAGGCAATATCACCGCCGGTATTTTGGTGCACCAGCACCGTTTCTACGGTGGGGCAGCCGAGGGCCATGGCTTCGTCCACCACTTCCTTCACGGGGATGTTTTTGGCCCCGCGCTTATTGTAGTCGGAGCAGATAATCATTTTACAATCGGCGTCGTTGACCCGGTCGGCGAGGGCCTGGGCGCTGAAGCCGGCAAAAACAACGGAATGGATGGCACCGATGCGGGCACAGGCCAGTACGGAGATGGCGAGTTCCGGTACCATGGGCATGTAAAAACAAACGCGATCTCCCTTGCTGATGCCGAGTTCCCGCAGGGCGTTTCCGGTCTTACAGACCTCCGTATACAACTCCTGGTAAGTAATGGCCCGGCTGGGGTCTCCCGGCTCATTGGGCTCAAAGAGCAGCGCGGTTTGCCGGCCCCGTTCGGCGAGGTGGCGATCCAGACAATTTTCTGTGATGTTGAGCTTACCCCCCTGGAACCACTTGACGTCCGGCCCCGCAAAATCCCACGTTAAAACCTTATCCCATTTTTTGCGCCACTGGAAGGTGTCGGCCTGGTCGGCCCAGAAGCCTTCAGGGTCGGCCACGGAGCGGGCGTATTCAGCTTGGTAGTGTTCAAAGGAAGTAATTTGTGTTGGCAGCATGATCTTTAGTGGGTAATTGCTCGAAATTAGTGGAAGGTGGCAAGGTAGGAAAAGTAAGCCTTTTTTGGGCGCGGCCGCAGGGGCAAGGCAGGCAGGAGCAGCAGGCTAATTGGCTCCGGACTGAAAGCGTGCCGGGCTGATGCCGAATGCCCGCTTGAACATCCGGGTGAAGTAACTGGGGCTGTTGAAGCCGCAGCGCAGGGCAATGTCCTGAATACTGTGTTTTCCTTCCCGCAGCAAGCTGGTGGCCAGTTTAATGCGTTCCCGATTGATGAAGTCGACGGGGGAGATGCCCATTTCATTTTTGAAAGCCCGGTAAAATGCAGATTCGCTCATGTAGGCCATCCGGCTCAGCTGTGCCACGGTGAGTTTATCGTCCAGGCGACTCAGTATGTAAGCTACCGCAGCAGTAATCGGTTGGCTGGTGGCGCGCCCGGCGGGGTCCCGGAGGTGGTTTTCGCGCGATTCGGCCTCCAGCATCCGGATGAGAAGCTCGCGGAGGGACATGCCGACAAAGAGGTCTTTTGCCGGGTGGTCTTCCGCACACAGGAAGACCAGGCGTTGAATGAGCTGGGTGATGCCCGGGTCATTGGAGAAATGGAAATTGTTGTCCGCCCGTTGCCAGTCGCGGTGGTCAGAGCGGGGCCGCTTTTCGTTCATGTGCTGGGTGACCTTGCTTATTTCGGTGGGGTCTATTTCCAGGGCCAGGCATTTGGTCGGTTGGCCTTTCTTGGCGTCCGGGAAGTCAATCACCATGAGTTCATCCGTGGGTAACATGACGGATTCTCCGGGGAGGAAATTAAACCCCATCCGGTCCCGCAGGTGCATCACTTTCCGGCCCTGGATCATGCTGGCGAGTACGGGGTTATCGAACCGGAGGTGAACGGCGTTGGCCAGTTCGTGTGTTTCAAAGAGGTTCAGGGCGGCAGCCTCGAGGGTAAAAGTCGTGCGGTTTTCCACCAGCGTGCTCAGGGGTTTGGCGGGTAAGGAACGGATGTTTAACATGATCGGAATTTAGAACTTAAGTTCAAGATAGGGTGCGTAAGCCGTACACTATTAAGGTAACGTTTGCTTTTGCGGTATAAATGTAGGATAGTGCAGATGGTTGGCAGAATCCTGCAAGGAAGGAGGTAATAGGGTCCGGTACATTTGGTGCCAATGCCCGGTGGGCCAGTAGGGTCACCGATTTTTAACCTTAATAATTCGATCATGAGTACCTCTGCACCAACTACTGCAGCCTCCCTGTCCCGCCCCTCCTTTAAAGACCAATACGAAAATTTCATTGGTGGGGAATGGGTAGCCCCGGCCCGCGGTGAATACTTTGATAACATTTCTCCCGTTGACGGTAACTCCTTTACCCGCATCCCGCGCTCCACGAAGGAGGACATCGATAAGGCGGTGGCCGCCGCCTGGAAAGCGGCCGCGCACTGGAACAACACCTCCGCCACGGAACGCAGCAACCTGCTCCTTAAGATTGCCGACGTAATGGAACAAAACCTGGAGGTACTGGCGCGGGCCGAAACCTGGGACAATGGTAAGGCGCTGCGGGAAACCCGGGCGGCCGATCTCCCCCTGGCCGTCGATCATTTTCGCTATTTCGCCGGCGTCATCCGCGGCGAGGAAGGCGGCGTTGCTGAATTGAACAGCAGCACTGTTTCCATGAACGTCTGGGAGCCCCTGGGCGTCGTCGGGCAAATCATTCCCTGGAACTTTCCCCTGCTGATGGCTGCCTGGAAGGTAGCCCCCGCTCTGGCCGCCGGCAACTGCATCGTCCTGAAGCCCGCTGAGCAAACCCCCGTCGGCATCCTGATTCTGATGGAAATGATTCAGGACATCCTGCCCGCCGGCGTCCTCAACGTCGTCAATGGTTTCGGGGTAGAAGCCGGTAAACCGCTGGCCAGCCACCCGGACATCTGTAAAGTGGCCTTTACCGGAGAAACCACGACCGGCCAGCTCATCATGCAGTACGCCAGTAAAAACATCATTCCGGTCACCCTGGAACTAGGGGGCAAAAGCCCTAACGTATTCATGAAATCCGTCATGGATGCCGACGATGCTTTCCTGGATAAGTGCCTGGAGGGAGCCGCCATGTTTGCCCTCAACCAGGGAGAGGTCTGTACCTGCCCCAGCCGTATGCTGATCCACGAGGACATCTATGATGCCTTTATCGAACGGGTGATCGAGCGGGTGGAAGCCATCAAAATGGGGCATCCGTTGGATCCCACGACGATGATGGGCGCGCAGGCCAGTAATGACCAGTACGAGAAAATTCTGAAGTACATCGAGATCGGCAAGGAAGAAGGCTGTGAAGTGCTTACGGGCGGGGAAGCGGCTTACGTCGATGAGCTGTCCGGTGGCTACTACATCAAGCCTACCGTCCTGAAGGGTAATAACAAGATGCGGGTTTTCCAGGAGGAAATTTTTGGCCCCGTAGTGTGTGTCACTACCTTCAAGGATGAAGCCGAGGCCATCGAGATTGCCAACGATACGTTGTACGGACTGGGGGCCGGGGTCTGGACCCGGGATACCCACGAAGCCTACGGAGTCGCCCGTAAGATTCAGGCCGGCCGCGTGTGGGTCAATTGCTACCACGACTACCCTGCCCACGCGCCGTTCGGAGGGTACAAGAAGTCAGGCATCGGTCGGGAGAATCATAAAATGATGCTCGATCATTACCGCCAGACGAAGAATATGCTGATCAGCTACAGCAAGGAAAAACTCGGCTTCTTTTAGTCGCTGCCCGAGTCAGGTACAGTGTTTTCATTACCGGTCAGTACCCTTCTTGTGTACTGGCCGGTTTTTTGTAATTGGCGCAGGCCCGGCACCCATTTTTTGGAGCCACCACCGGATCATACGCCAAAAAATCTTCCACCATGCCCAAAGTAGACATTACCGATGCTGCCCGCGCCGTTATCGACCGGCTCCGGGCGGAGCACGGCGACCTCATCTTTCACCAAAGCGGCGGCTGTTGCGACGGCTCGGCGCCGATGTGCTTTCCCGACGGCGAGTTCTTTATTGACGACAACGATGAACTGCTGGGGGAAGTCCACGGCTGCCCCTACTACATGTCCAAATTTCAGTACGAATACTGGAAACATACCCACCTGACCCTCGATGTCACCGCAGGGCGGGGCGCCAGTTTCTCGGCAGAAATACCGCTGGGGCTACGGTTTGTAATCCAATCCCGGTTACTGACGGAGGCGGACGGGTAACCAAATTCACGCATCGGCCCGTAAATAGGGCGCGGCCGCTGGTGCAGGGAAAGTTTAACGGCCAGGCAGGCCGGCATTCCCTTCCCCACAAGGTCTTTGTTTTTCAGGCCCTGGAAAACAAATTGCTTGAAGTTTCGGGATTGAGCGCGCTTGCGGAACAAGAAATGGCGTAATTGTCACAAAATCAGGTGTTTTTACGTATCGTTTTTTGTGCTTTATACTTACTTGACCCTCAGTGCTTCTTGGTACATTTACGAAGCTGCTACCTAAAAGTTTTGCCTACGCTTAACCTGGCAGGCCATTACTGGATGCCTGCAGCGCGCCCATATTCTGAAAATCGCCTAAACACATCGTCACTATGTCCACCATTATGGAAGGGATTAACGAGAGCATCAAGACTTTCGTCCTGTCTAAATTACCAGCTGAATACGCAGAAGCCCCTGACTTAGCTGCGGCAAAATCCGAGCAGGAAGACCACTTGTCTCAGGAGCAAAAAAAGCTGTTAGCTGCCTGGAAGAATGCGAACAAGGTAAGCAGGGTGTACCAGTTCATCAGTGCCGATGCCCCTTCCTTAATGAAAAGTGAACCGCCGATTCATATGGTTTTGGCCGACAAAAGTAGCCAGTTGGCCACAAGCCTGGCCAAGCTGGAAGCGGAGGAGGTAAAAGGACTCGGGCAGACGTTAATTGATAGTGCTGCAACGGCCAGCTTACTGGAAAAAGGTTTTGTCGGGATCGAGTCCATTCTTAAGTCGCTGGACGGAGACCTCAAAAAAGGGGACGAAAGTGACGAAGCCTATAAACTGGTGACCAAGATGCTGGCGGAACTGGATGAAGCAGCCGCCGCAGACGATGCTGCCGCTTCCGCTAAGACCTTAGTCGACCAGTTGAAAGACATTAATGCAGCTCAATTGGGTACTGACCTGGGTAAAATCAAGAAGAAAATAGGCACGTTTTATGATTCCCTGGTTAAAATGACCCTGGCCTACCAGGAGGTACATCCTCCGCTGCTGGGGTTAACGTCCCGGCAGGTAGCGCTGGATGCGGCGATTACAGCATTGGCTGAGGACCTGAGTACAAAGACTACCGCCACCGTCGGGTTAGCAGCAGCTGACCTGGCGGCACTAAACGCAAACAAGGAAAAAATTCGCCTGCTTGGCCTGGCGGATGCCTCCCGGGTGCCGGCCGGACCGGAAGCGGTGACCGCTGAGGAGACCGCCTCCACCCCCGAGGAAGTAATAACCGCAGCTACTGCGGAGAACACTGCGGAGGTAAAGGCTCCGGCAGGAAGCGCGCTCGAGCAATTAGATGGTAAGTTAGCTGAGGCCAGGAAAGCCCTGGATAAGAATGCTGCGCTTAAAATAAGCTACGGGCAGACCATCACGGATCTGCAGGAAGCCCTGGCGGCCAAACAGGCGCATAATGCTAAAATTGAAGTGCACCTTACGGCCCTGGGCGGAACGAAAGAGGCAGTAGCAGCCCTGAAAACTCAGATACAAACGCTGGAGGGGAACATCGGGACGCTGGTCAAGGACCTGAAAGACATGGCGGGAGTGGTCAAGAAAGGGTCGACTGGCCTGGCGGATGCTTTCAAGAGCGAAATGGCTAATCTGGATGCTGTGTACGGAGCGTTGGCCGGGTTGAATAGCGCCATCAGTCAGGCTGATTTCAACAGTGACATTAAAGAGTATTTCGGTAAGGCGGTGGCCCGCCTGGACGGACTGGCGGAAGGTGCCACTAAACTGATGGGCAATATGCTCCTGATTGAGTACGCCGTGGGTGACCTGACCGGATGGGCGGGCGACCTGAAAAAGACCGTGACGGATTTGCAGACCTCGCTCAAGGACAGTGCGCTGAGTTTCAGGAAAGCAGCCGGCAAATCAACCGGTAAGGAGGGCGACCTCCCGCCGGGAATTAATGACGTTATCAAGGAGCTGGAAGATCAACTGCTGAAAGATGAGGAACTCATTGCGCCTAAGGGAGCGTTTCCGGCGGAAGATTGGGCGCGCCAGTTTCCGGGAAAAGCGACAACCCTGACGGAATGGCAAGCCTTCTTCGAAGCAGCGCTTGACGTGTTGGCGGAAGACGACAAAGTTCAGGAGCAAACCATTGCCTTCCTGACTCAATTGCGTCCGGAACCGGCAGCCGCTTAGAGGTTTTCGGACGGAGGCTGGTACTTCGCTTACGGACACATCAGGGGCTACTACTCCTTATCCCCGGTTACTGGCTGGCGCCATCGGCATTTCCCTGCACCTGCGTCCCCGCCCCCTGTCACTTCAGGCTATTCAGGAATTTGTAGAGGTCTTCCTTAGGCTCCAGCGCCAGCTTCTTACGGAGCCGGGAGCGGCTGACGTTGACACTCGACGGCAGCACATTCATTAATTCGGCGATTTCCCGTGTAGTGAGGCCGGACTTCAGGTAGGCACACAGGCGTTGGTCATAATTGGTGAGCTCCGGGTATTTTTCGTTGAGCTTCGCGAAGAAATTCTGGTGTAATTCTTCCAACTGAATGGTGAAGCTGTCATCTTCCGAGTCGGCATAATTGGCCAGTATCCGGCTCAGTTGCGAGAACTGAAACTTGGGGACACTCACTTGCCCTTCAAGGGCATTCATTTTTTCTTTCAGTGCCTGGAGGACTCGGCCTTTTTCATCGTTTTCCTTGGCCTTACGGGCCAATTCAATGGTTTTGCTGCGTAACTGGTTTTTAATTTCCCCCAGGGCTTCCTCCAGCATGGAGTAGCGCTTCAGCAGGTCTTCCTGTGCGGCGGCGGCCGCCTCGAGCCGCCGGGACTCTACCTGCGCTACTTGTATTTCTTGTTGCCGTTGTCGCAATTTATAGCCCTGCCACAAATGACTTAGATACAAAAGAGCAACAAAGCTGAGGGCGTAGCCCACGTAGGCCCAGGACGTCCGGTACCAGGGGCAGGCAATACTGAAACTGACGGACTGCTCGGGAATAACCTCCTGACCAACCTTTGCTTTTACCCGAAAGGTATAGCTGCCCTCCGGCAGGTTTACGTAATCAACGTGCGGCTGTGCGGACCACGTACTCCAGCCGTCAGTATGATTTTCCAGACGGTATTGATAAGTCGCGTGTTCCTGCTGGGGAGCTATAAAATGAATCCGAATATTGTTAAGGCGGGACGGAATTTCCTGACCGGAGCCTACTAAGTTGGTCGTGTCATTATTAAAAGCACTAACGGAGCGGATGACCAGCGGACCGGCAACGGAGGGTTGCGTAGCCAGGTCCGTATTTTTCAGGGCAAAGCCGTTGTGTACAGGAACGAAACTATAGTTTTCGTTGAGCACGATTGGCTGATAAGTTCCCGGTAAGGGATTGGCTATTTCCTGCATGGTGGGCGGGCGTGCAGTGGCCACAAAAGTGTCGGTGGCCGCTTGATAGCGGTAAGCGGCGGTTTGGGTGATTACTTTCAGGGTATCTGAATCCTGACGTAATTGGGGCAACTCGCCGGCAAAGGACCGGACAGGGAAAATTTTCTGTCCGGTGATTTGCTGGTTTTCATCCAGGCGAGCTCTGATGATGCCGAAATTCGGAAGATTCAGCCAAAGGGTTTCCTTGGTTACCGGGAGGAGCTGATCACAAGCGCCCTGTACGGGCGGTATTTTTTTGACAAACGTCCAGCGATCTGCTGTTTGCCGAAACAGTGAAATGCCGTTGTAACTCCCCGTAAGGAGTTGCCGGTCGCCGAACGGGCTGATCGCCAGCACGCCCTCTCCTTCCCGGAGGGGGATGAATGAGTTGTCGCTCAGCTGAAACAAGCCGCGATCATGTCCGCAAAGGATACTCCCCTCTACCACGGACAGGGCCCAGACCTGCCCGGAAGAACCCGGGACTAGTTTGAAATCCGGCACGGAAGGCCCGTTGTTTAATGCCTCCCACTCAGTGTAGTAGAGTACCGAGATAAAATATGCCCTCGTGCAGCAGGCCCGTTTGGCCCGTCCCTACCTGACCAGGCTGGTCGAGGAAGTACGTGACGTTGCTGCTCAGGTTAACGGCTGCAATGCCAAAGTCCATCCCCAACCAGAGCTGGCCCCGTTCGCTGTAGTGCATGCTGAGGATGGTATTATTGAGCAGGCCCTTTTGTTTGTTGAGGTGTTGAATAATGTTTCCTGCCAAATCCGTAATGTAGACGCCGTTTAGAATTGTCCCGAACGCGTAGTGGGTGTCACCAATGGTGGTGAAACTGAAAGCCTGATCTTTTTTGAGGTAGGCGTTTACTTCATTAGCGAGTGGCTGGAGTTGCCCATCGGTTAATTCGAATAAGCCTTGTCCCCGGGTAACGACCAACAGCCTGTCTCCTTGCGGATGCACCCCGGTGATGAGGGGAGGGTCGGGGAAATCAGCTGAAAAACTTGCCAGCGGGGTAAGGTTAAACCCGTCGAATCCGTAGAGCCCTGATTGCTCATCAAATACGTAAACCGTATCTCCTGAACCATGACTGCCGTAGAAGCGGGAAGGTGCCGGGAGCTTAGTGAGTTGCTGTTCCTTGTACAGGTAAACGTTGTTGTGGGAGACAAACACGTAATCTTCCTCAATTTGGTACGTCCCCCAGAATTCTTCGTTCAGTCCTTTGGTACTTTCCCGGAATGGATTGAGGGAAGTGTAGTGCAGTTGATTTACGTTGTTTTTTTGCCAGCGGCCAAAGTCTTTATCTGCACCAGTGTAGAGCACGGAGTCTGCGGCAATAAACAGGGAGCGGGTAAACCCTTTGCTACCGGTATAGCGCTGCCAGCGGGCTCCGTCAAACTCGAGGAGGCCCTGGTCCGTAGCAAAGTAAACGAGGCCGTTGGCGGCAGACTTAATCTCCCAGGTTTTGCCCGGGGTGCCATACTGATCCGGCGTAAAGTTCCTGATCCGGGGAACTCCTTTACCGGGGAAAGCCTGTGCGCAGAGGTCGGGGACACCAACGAACAGCAACGTCGCTAAAAGGAGTAACTTATCCATCAAGGTGAAAGGTAAGTAATCCCGGCCAGCTGCTGGAGGGGTTAAACATACTTCAGCTGCTCGTCCTTGTCCCAGAGCCCCCAGTAGGCACCTACGTCTCCTTCCGCACCAACCTTCCAGGATTCGTCAAACGAAGAGAAGTAAAAAATTTCTATTCCCTTCTCCCGCGACCAGTGCTGGGTATTGATGAAGTACTTCATGGCGTTCTCCTCGGAGGGGATGGCCTCTTGTTTTCCTTCTCCGTGGCTGGGCCAGCCGGTTTCGGTGATGATTACTTTTTTCCCTTTTCCGGCTTCGACGGCTTGCTGGTACATCTGTTTCATGTACACCAGCGAGTGGTCCATGCCGCAATTTTCCCAGTAGGGGTAGCAATTGGCGAGGATGACGTCACAAGCATCAACAATTTCCGGGTGGAGGCTGAACTCGTAATAGGCGTCTACGTAACCCACCTGTACGTGCGGGATTGCCGCCTTGACCTTTTTGATGGTGGCCAGTAGCTCTGCTGCCGGTAAGTCATCACGGTACAAGACTTCGTTGCCTACGGCGGCGATGTCGACGTATCCCTCCCGGGCCAGTTTGATCAACCCTTCAATTTCCTTCTCGTT
>JAUIIF010000824.1 GCA_030431945.1 Bacteroidia bacterium
CGGCTTTTTCGGCTACGTTACGCAGGCGGCGGTCCGGCTTTTCCAGGAGTACGTTCGCAGCCACGACCCGGGCTACAATCCCAAATTGAAGGGCCAGGCTTATTGCCATCCGGATGGGATCGTCGGTAACGGCACCAAAGGACACATCGCGCGTTGGAAAGCCGCAGGCACCAAAGCGGATTGGGGCGGGGCCGCAGGTGCAAAGGCTGTAGAAAACAGCAAGGCCTGGCGGCAACGTTTCCTCGCTACGGTCGCACACCTTAAGTCAACTCCCGGACCGCTCCAGAAAGCACGGGGGCGGTTTACCAAAAAAACGGACAGTTTACCTATTGATCAGTGGGAATTCCCGGAAGGAGAGGCGCTGCTCTTCGGGATACGCCGTTTTGCCCATGTGAATAACCACCAATTGATCAAGAAAAAGAAACGGCGGCCCACGGACGATCTTTTTGTCCTCCTGATCAACAACAGGAGCTTTGTTTTTTACGGCTCTACCGACCCCTCCTTCCACCAAAGCCGTAGCGACGAACCTTATCTGATTGACGGTCAGCACCTGTACCGGATGAGCTGGCACAAGATCAGCGAATCGTTTAAAACTTACCGGGCGCTCCGCCCGGCCAAGGACGGAGTTGTTATCATCAGGGACAAAACGAGGGCCAACGCCCTCACGCCGGAGAACATTGAAAAAGGGCCGGAGGATAAAACGGCCCACGACATTAATATTCACTGGTCGGGCATCGGTACGGACAACTTCTCCGCCGGCTGCCAGGTGATTGGCGGAAGCGGGTACCTCAACGACCAGGAAGAATACGTAAGTTGTCGTGGTTTTGCTGCGGGGTCTTACGGCACCCTGGGCAAACCTCCGGTAAAAGGGGTCCGCCGCACAAAAGCTGCTTATAACTTGCTGGCGGACCTGATTCTCGTTTATGGACGCAGTGCCAATCCCGCCAAGCAGCAACCAATTCGTTACACCTTGTTTTCCGCTGAAGACATGATCGCTGCCGGCGTCATTTCTTCCCAGAAACTGGCGGGACTAAGAACCAAATTTAATTAACTACTAAACCCATCACCTTATGTCTTTCATCACTGACCTGATCACTCTCGACGTCGTTACCGTAACGGGAGATATGAAAATCATCACCAAGAAAAAAGACGACGGCGAACCCGATGCTAAAAAGCCGGATTTCATCATCGACTTCAAACACCTTTTTGGCCGCGAAAACGGAAAAACAACGGTCAATGGCAACCTGCGGGTCATCGCCGCTACCCACGTAGAAGTAGATAAAGACACCCTCACTTTTGTCGCTTCCGACTTGAACGAAAAAGAACGGGAGTTGCTGGACATGCATTTGAAAACCGTAACCGCCGCCTCCGAAGCCCGGGCCAATATCGTTGCCCGCCTGAACCCCTTGTTCAAGCGGGAGGGAAACGTATCGGGGGCAATCGACTAACCCTCGATGGCCTCATCAGCAGTCAAAACCTTCGTCTCCTCGTGCCGGCGCTTCTCCGACGGCTCCTCAGACGCTGAAGACATCTCCAACCTGCGGGAGGTGACGGAAATTCGTATGCCCCTGCACTACCGGATGCCCTTTCCGGAACCGGTGATGCTGGAGCAGCAACCCTCCGCGGAAGACCAACAACGGCATCTCCGGGGCTTATGGCACGAGCTGGTCCAGCACCTGCGGGATCTTCGGTACCTGACGGAGAAAGAATTTGTCCGGTACCACCAGCAGAAAAAACACATCCTCGCCAAGCCTTACCTGCTTAATCCCGTGCTGGAGGCAGCCAACTGCTACTTGCAGGAAGAGAAAGAATGGCCGGAGTTAGCTGTTTTACTTCCCGCCAGTGGAACGGTGGATCGG
>JAUIIF010000116.1 GCA_030431945.1 Bacteroidia bacterium
GCCTCATTCCTGATGCTTTCCGAACGGGGTGTGCAAATATGTCAGCTTCGGGATGACAAAATTTTGACGGAGCCATCCACCCTGTTTTCCCCGAACAACACGAATGAATTCCTCGGACTCTTTCAGCTTACGGACAGTACTTTTTTATTGCCCTGGCAAAGTTCGGAAGTCTGGCTTGGTGCTTACGATGAACAGGGGTATCACCTTCGTCAGCGGATCCCCCTGCCGGGGGAGGTGCAAGCCGTATTGCAGGATCCGGAAAGTGGAATAATCTACGTGGGCGGTACGGCTGGTCTTCACCTGATTCAGGATAACCAGGCCCGGGCAATTCCCCTGGTTAATGCAGAAAATGAAACACCGATTGTAGAGGCTTTAGTGAAAGACCGGAAAGGATTACTTTGGGCCGGCACCAGAAACGGGTTATACCAGTATAATGAGGCAGACAGCAGCAGTATCTGGTTCAGTACCGCCGATGGATTACCGGCGAACCGGTTCATTGATGACCCCGCTATACTTTTACCGTCGGATAGTATTCTGATGGGTACCAGAGCTGGACTATTTACTTTTTCGCCCGCTTGCCTCAAGCCGGATACTGAAAAATTAACGCCCTACATTTCCGGGCTTCGGATTAACGATTTAGACGTTTCCCAGGATAGTACAATTGATTTTTCCAAAGAAAAACTTAGCCTTCCTTACCGTAAGAACAAGCTCGATTTTCAGGTGGCAAATATTGGTCTGCACCAGAGCGGTATCTCTTCGGTCAAATATCAATTAATCGGTTTTGAACCAAAACCGACGATTATTGCCGCCCACAACACCATCCGCTACCCCAACCTTCCCCCCGGCAGCTATACCCTCCACCTGACGGCCATCAACCGCAACGGACTGCCGGCAGGAACGTACCGCCTGGCCGTCATCATCGACCCGCCTTTTACGCAAACCCTGACGTTCTACCTGCTGTGCACCGGCGCCCTCGCCCTCCTGATCGCCATTTTTTACATTGCGGGTCTGCGCAGGGAACGGCTTAAGCAACTGCGCCTGCGCAAGCAGCAGGAACAACTCGCCAGTGAGCGCGACCGCATTGCCGGAGAAGTACACGATGACCTCGGTGGACAAATATCAAGCATTCTCTACCTGAGTGAAGAAATGCTGCTGACCGGTACGGCCCCGGACAACGAATACGAGCTTAACCGCATCAACGAACTTTCCCGCAACAGCCTGCAAAATGTACGCGACATCATCTTTGCGCTGGACAACCGGCGGGCCACCTTGTCCGCACTGGGCGAACAGCTCCGCGGAGCGGGAGAGACTTTTTTCGGGGATCGGAAAATTGATTTCCAAAGTACGGAGCACTACGATTCGCCGGCATTTGAGCTGACCAGCCGGCAGAAGCGCAACCTGACCCTCATCGTGAAGGAAGCCTGGCATAACATTGCCAAAAGTGCTAAAGCCAGCCTGGTCAACCTGGACCTTAAAGAAGCCAACCGTACCCTGACCATCACGGTAACCGATAACGGCGTCGGTTTCGACCAGGCTGCTTCCGTCCACGGCATGGGCGGCTACGGCCTCGACAATATGCAGGAGAAAGCCCAGGCCATCGGAGGCCAGCTTATCATTGACTCAGTCATCGGGAAGGGAACTACCGTACAAGTCTCCTGGCCATTACCCATTATTGATAAATAAAATCCAGCCACCATGATAAAAGTAGCCATTGTCGAAGACCTCCGGGATATTGCTGATTCCATTGGCCGGCACATTACCCGGGAAATAGACCTGAAGCTGACCGGCATCTACTATTCCGCAGAAGAAGCACTGGCGGTTATTGCGGCGGACCGGCCCGACGTTGTCCTGATGGACATCGGCCTGCCGAAAATGGACGGGATCGAGTGCATGGTACGGGTCAAAGACCTCCTGCCGGCCTGCAACGTACTGATGCACACCGTATTTGATACTGACGATAAACTGTTCAACGCACTCCGTTTCGGGGCCGACGGCTACATCCTCAAAAACGATGGGTATTCCGGCATTCGCAAAGCCATCAAGGAAGTTATGGAAGGCGGCGCACCAATGAGCCGGGAAATGGCCCGCAAGGTCATCAGAAGCATGCACGAGGATACCCCGAGCCATAAGAACCGGCCCGTCGATCATCTGACACCCCGGCAAAACGACATTCTGGGAAAACTCGCCGAAGGAAAAACGAACCGCGACATTGCCAGCGACCTGGACCTGACGGAAGGCACCGTAAAGCAACACGTCCACGCCATCTACCGGGCGTTGCAGGTAGCCAATCGTGTAGAAGCCGTAAACCTTTACCTGCGGGGGTAAAATTTCGCCCGACACTCCGTCAATTGGAGGTCGGGCGAAATCAGCTTAAAATCAAATTAAAGAGAAACAAAAATTAGTAGGGTATACTTTATGATTCAATCTTAAAGAATAGCGTCTTATTTCCGGACATAATGGTCCTTTTCAATAATAAAAGATTCAAAGATAATCGCTTCGCCGCTATTTTGTGAATACTTTTAATCATTCAGGCAGGGCAGGGCTGCCGGCAACCACCACCAACTTTGTATTGCTTTAGCTGGCCGGCAGCTGCAGGCCGTCCCATCCGCAGCGGACTGCCGGAGGTAAGGCAGCGTTAACCGCTGCGGTACGTCCCATCCGGTGGCTGAAATGGGTCAGCACTCCTTGCTCAACGCCTAGCTGTTCCAGGTAGTCCAGTGCCTCCTGCAAGGATAAATGGGAATGGGTTCCGGCGTGGTGCAGGGCGGAAATCACGGCGGTTTTTAATCCTTTACACTGCACCAGCGTCCGCGCCGGCAACTCCTTAACGTCCGTCAGGTACGCCAACTCGCCCCAGCGCACGCCAAAGATGGAGAGGGTTCCGTGGTGTACTTCCAGCAACTCAATTTCCGTACCGGCAAAGGGGATTTTATCCCCGAACCCCACTTCCCGGATATCGAGGCGCGGCACGCCCGGGTAGTCCGTAAAGGCATAGGCGTACCGCGCCCGCAGGTCCGCCGCTACCCGCGGCAGGCAGTACACCGGAATGTCTATTTTTTGCTTAAAGCAAAAGGGCCGCAGGTCATCCAGCCCCGCCGTATGGTCATAATGTTCGTGGGTGATGAGTACGCCTTCAATTTCCGGCACCTGACTACGGAGCATTTGCTCCCGAAAATCAGGACCGGTATCGATCACGAAGTGCTTGTCGTTTACCGAGAGCAGTGCGCTGGCCCGCAGGCGCTGATCACGCGGATCGCTACTGCGGCAGACCGAGCAATCGCAGGCAATTACGGGAACGCCCTGCGAGGTGGCAGTACCGAGCAGGGTCAGCAGGTTGGCAGGTTGATTATCGACGTCAGAAATGGGCTGATGATTAAATTCAAAGATCAGAAAACCTGTGGCAAAAGACAAACATCAATCATCCCTAATTTCCACCACGCTATTTCAAGCTGTGAAAGGCTACTCGAGCGTCTGCTGCCATTTCCAGGCGGAGTCCATAATTTCTTCAACGCCTCGTTCCGGCTTCCAGCCTAATTCCCGGGTGGCCTTGGAGCGATCAGCGTAAACGGCGACTACGTCGCCGGGCCGGCGGGGCCCCAGCGCATAGTTCAGGGAGACGCCACTCACTTTTTCGAAGGCGTGGATGGCTTCCAGTACCGTTAGCCCCTCACCGATCCCGAGGTTGAAGAGCGCCGGATTTTCCGGCGCCTTTCCTGCCATCAGGTACTGCAGGGCCAGGGTATGCGCGTGCGCGAGGTCTTCCACGTGGATGTAATCCCGTACACAGCTGCCATCCCGGGTATTGTAGTCGGTTCCGAAAACCGTCATTTTTTCCCGCTTGCCGGCGGCCGTCTGGGTGATTACCGGCACCAGGCTGGTAGCGGGGTTACTGGGGTCCTCCCCAATTTTGCCGCTGGCGTGGGCGCCGGCCGGATTGAAGTAGCGAAGCACTACCGCCTGAAAAGCCGGCACGGCCTTACAGAAATCGGTAATAATATCCTCTCCCACCTGCTTGGTCAGGGCGTAGGGGCTTTCTGCTTCTTTGCGGGGCGTGCCCTCCGTTACCGGCAGTTCGTCGGCATTGCCGTAGACGGAGCAACTGCTGGAGAAAACCAGGTTGCTGCTACCCTGGCGTTGCAGGCCCTCCATTACGTTGAGCAAGCTATTGGTATTGTTCCGGTAGTAATCCAGCGGCCGTTCAACACTTTCCCCGACCAGCTTAAGGGCGGCAAAGTGGATCGCCCCCGCAAATTTTTCTGCCGCGAACATGGCCAGGGTCGGCTCCCGGTCGGCCAGGTTAATGTCGTAGTTTTTTACCCGCACGCCGGTAATGGCCTCAATGCCGTCAAATACGGCGGGGTGGGCGTTGTAAAAATTGTCCGCACTGACCACTTCAAAACCGTTTTGCAGGAGGTCCACTATTGTATGGGAGCCGATGTACCCGGCGCCGCCGGTAACAAGAATCTTCATAATCTTTGTGCTGGGAGTCCGTAGGCTGAAAGAAACCTGACTCGGATAATACAAGAAAATATAGGAATACGAAAGTACGCCGGGAACGGGGAAACACTTCTTCAGCACTCGGCTTACCTGAAAGACACCCGGGGTGCAACTGCGCTACCGGCCCGCGTTAGCTTTAGTCATGACGTAACCGGATTTCATCGTCCGGGATCTCGATGCCCATGCGGGCCATCAGGGCCGTTGCGTTAAAGGATTGGCAGACGCCCGGGTGCAGCTTATAATCGAAGGTCAGTTGATCGCCCATCGTCTGCACCTCCATCGCGTAGTTCTCCACCCGGCTGCCGGGCTCTTTTTCCAGGGCAGCGAGTTCCAGGTCGTGGGTGGCAATGATGCCGGCACCACGGTCGCGAATCAGCTGACGAATAAGGGCGCGGGAACCGGTATGGCGGTCGCGGGAATTGGTTCCTTTCAGGATTTCGTCGAGGAGAAAGAACACCTGTTGTCCGGGGTCACTTACGGCTTCAATGATGGCTTTGAGTCGTTTCAGCTCGGCGTAGAAGGAGGAAGTGTTTTCGCTCAGATCGTCCTGGGTCCGCATGCTGGTCCATACTTGCAGATCAGGGCGCGTACGCAGGATGCCGGGCGCAGCAGGAGGGGCAGTGGTGGCGCAGACGGGCCCGCCGGCGTTGGCCAGCACCAGGTTGATGCCCACGGTCCGTAACCAGGTGGACTTACCGGCCATGTTCGAGCCGGTGATCAGGTGGATGTGGCCGTCGGTGCCGATCCGGAAGTCATTCGTGACCCTGCCTGCGGCCGGCAGCAGGGGGTGGCCCAGGCCCGTGGCTTCCACGAGGGGTTCGTCGGTAAATTCCGGGTCGGACCAGTCCGGCTGATTAAACCGTAAGGTGGCCCAGCTGACCAGGGCGTCCGTCTCCGCCAGGGCCGCTAACCAGACTGGCAGGTGTTCCCGGTGTTCCCGGCGCCAGCCGTCCAGCCGGCGCAGCCACTGGAGGCTCCAGAGCCCCCCGACTTCCAGGAACATGACGAAGGGGTTGTACCGAACATCGAGCTGGCTGATCAGGTACCCCAGGCGGGCCAGGTCCCGTTGGGGATTGCCGGGAAGGGCAGGGGCACCCGGCCGGCTGGCGGCATGCGCCAGTAAGTCGGCATAAATGGTAAGCAGTTGCCCCATTGCGGCCGTGTGCTCGTGCTCCTGCCGGATGGTTGCATGGTACTTGCGCAGCAGCCAGCCCGCCGGCAGCAGCCCCAGTACCCCCACCTGCCAGGGAGTAACGAGGAACATGGCGGCTAAGGAGGCGATCGTCAGGAAAGGGGCCAGGCGCAGGAGCAGGAGATCGGGGGTTCCCGTGACTACGTCCGGGCGCTCCAGCCAGGCCAGCAGCCGGTCGAAATAACTGATGTCATCCTTCAGTTCGGCGCCGATGGTCCGGAAACGGAGACACCATTCCGGCATGGCTTCCAGGGTCTGGCTTTGCACCCGCGTGCGCGCCGCCTCCTCCTGCGGGTGCCGGCCGGTCAGTGCGGCGGCCAGGCGGCTTTCCCCCGGAGCCGTAACGGTACGGTTAAGCAACTGAAACAGGCTTTTACGGCCAAAAATATCCAGGTCCAGCGCGTAAGGGTGCTGAGGGTCCAGGTAGGCTGCCCCACCCCTGAAACGCGAGAAATCGTGCGCCAGCGCCGCCAGTTCTCCGGCGGCCAAGTCGGCCGTAATGCGTGCTTCCCCGGCGGCCCGTTTGATCGCCAGGTGCTTGCGTACGGCCCAGGCCGCCAGGGGCACCGTGATGATAAAAAAGACGCTCCCGGCGAAGAAACTGGTCCGGAAGAAGACAATTGCGGCCGCAATCCAGGCAAAAAAAGCAAACAGCCGGACCAGGGCCAGGCGGTCATAGCGACGTTGTAACCCGGCTGCCAGCGCCGTATTTTCTTGCCTGACTTGCTGATAAAAGGGGGAAGGAGCGTTCATGTAGAGGAGTTACGGCCGGCGAAGTTACGGGTTCGGGGCCAACCAGCCCCGTTGCCAAAATTGAATAGCGTAAATTGCCCTTTGCTAATTATTCCTTACCGATGCTTTCCCCTTATGTTTTCCAGGTGGCCACTCCTTTCAGTACCGGTACCGGCGTGTACCTGCCTGGTCCGGGGCTGGTGGTGACGAATGAACACGTCGTTCGGGACAATGCCACCGTGGTAATCGGGAACGATGCCCAAACGGAGCAGCTGGCTACCGTGGTGTACCTCGATCCTTACTACGATCTGGCGTTCCTGAAACCTGCCACTGATATTGATTTGCCCCTGCTGTCCTTAAGTACCGAAGCCCCGGAAGTGGGTACGGAGATTATTGCGATCGGTCAGCACGTTGGCCGGCCGCTGCGGATTAGTGAGGGCAAAGTACTGGAGCTGGACCACCGCCACCACGGCATCGGTTTTATTCTCCACGACGCCTGGCAGGAGGCAGTCCACAGCGGCGGCCCTTTGTTCACCCCCGATGGCAAACTGGTTGGCATTAATATGTATGACATTCACGAGGGAAAAGGGCGTTCCCTCAGCCTGCCTGCTTCCAGGGTGGCAGAATGCCTGGATCGTTACGAGGAGGGTTTTGGCAAACCCGCCGCCCGGTGCTTCAACTGTCAGGAGGTCATTTTCGAGACCCCCGTTAATCCTACCGGCCATTGCCCCAGCTGCGGGTCCGCAATCGTCCTGCCCGGCATGGTGGAAGACTACGCCCCCACGGGTGTCTCCGCCACCGTAGAGGCCATCATCAAAACCTCCGGCCATGACCCGCGCCTCGCCCGGCGCGGCCCGAACCTCTGGAGCATCCGCCAGGGCAGTGCCATTATCCAGTTGGCCTATCACGAAGACAGCGGCCTGGTGACCGGAGACGCCTACCTGTGCAACCTGCCTGACTACCCGGAGGCCGAACTCTTCGCTTTCCTCCTGCGCGAAAACTGCAAGCTCCAACAACTTACTTTCAGTACGTTCGGTAAGGACATCGTCCTTTCCCTACTTATTTATGACCGGTACCTGACGGTAAAAACCGCCCTGCCCCGCTTCGAACACCTTTTTGAAAAGGCCGACCACTACGATAACATACTGGTCGAAAAATTTGGCGCCAAATGGCTGTAGCCCAAAGCCGCCATGGCTGGAGGCCTTTGCCCCGGCACTCGTGGGTACCACCCGCATAAAAAAGCCTGATTTACGCCACCGGTGGTAGCTGCGCATTTGCTGCCACTGCGTTTTCAGGTGGCAGTGCAGTAGGCCCACTTAAGTGTGAAGTCTGTTTTTTTCAGCCTTCAACCAAACTATTTTCTCCTCTCCTGTTCAAAGCACTAAACATCAATCATGCATAAATCCTTACTCTTTCTTTTTCTCTTTCTGGCCTCGCTTTCCCTGTCCGCGCAGGACATCATCAGTGCTACCGAGCAAGATCGCACGCTGCGGTCGG
Source organism: Bacteroidia bacterium (assembly GCA_030431945.1). Lineage (GTDB taxonomy): Bacteria > Bacteroidota > Bacteroidia > Chitinophagales > Saprospiraceae > Neolewinella. Next base: position 7,919 of record JAUIIF010000116.1, read on the forward strand.
TGCTGAACATAGTGCTCCCCATTCCTGCTAAATACGACGTAGATAACTACAAAGTAACCTACACGACGGTAGACGCCCTGGGGCAGCCGGACACGGCGAGCGGGCTGATCAGTATTCCCGTCAACAATGAACTGGTCTTCCCGCTTGCGGTGTACAACCACGGCACCGTCGGGGAACGGGAGAATGTTCCCAGTAATCCAGTCGTCGGGGAGCGGTTGCTCGTGCACGCCTTGGCCACCAGTGGCTACATTGCCCTGGCACCTGACTACATCGGGCTGGGCGAGAGTGACGGCATTCACCCCTACGTACACGCAGCCAGTGAGGCAAGCGCCGGGCGGGACCTGATCGTTGCCGCAAAAAAATGGCTGGAGGCCCAGGGCATCCCCTTCAACGATCAATTGTTTCTGACGGGCTACAGCCAGGGCGGGCACGCCACCCAGGCCCTCCACCGGGACATTGAAACCAACCCGGGGGATGACGGGCTCGTTGTCACCTCCGCTACCCACCTTTCCGGTCCGTACAGCATCTCCGAGGTAATGGCCGGCACCCTTTTTGCCGAAGACCTGGCGACGCTGCCGGGGTACATTGCCTACACCTACATCAGCTACAACAGCGTGTACAGCATCTACGACAGCCTGGGGCAGGTGTTCGTCCCCCCCTACCTGGCCCCGATAGACTCCTTTGCCCGGGAGCAACTTTCCCTGGCTGTTTTCAATGCCCGCCTCGACACCCTGCTGCGGCAGAATAATGCGGTACTGGCGGACATCCTGCAGGACTCCGTACGGGCAGTCCTGGCGGCCGGCGACCCTGACGAGCCCATCGTGATGGCCCTGAAGGATAACGACACGTACGACTGGGCACCGGTGGCCCCCACCCTTATCTACTACTGTACGGAAGATGAACAGGTTCCGTTCCGCAATGCAATTATTGCCGACTCCGTAATGCGGGCCAACGGCTCCACCAGTGTCGTACTGGAAACAGGTGGTGCCAGAACGCACGGCGGCTGTGTGATCCCGGCCGCAACCCGGACGATCAGTTTCTGGCAGCAGTATCAGAACGTATTTCCGGTTAGCCTGGGGGACCCCGTCCGCCGGCCGGACATCAGCCTGGCCCCTAACCCCGTTCGTGCCGGAGCCCTGCTCCAACTGAACGGCCTCCCGGTCAGTAATCAACCTTACGTATGGTACGACCCCGCCGGAAGGACCGTAGCCCGCGGCCAAACCACCGCCAACGGTCAGTTGCGCGTACCCGACCAGCTGCGCCGCGGACTGTACCTGCTGCGTTTCGGACTGGAGGATGGCACCACTGCCGTCCGGAAGGTCATCATTGAATAACGTCCTAACGTACGAGACATAAGGCGCGGCCGCCGGTGCAGGCACCGGAGATTAAGAGCAAGGCGAGTGCGGGCCCTGCTCCTTTTTTCCTTTCTTTGCACCGGCGGCCGCGCCCTGATTTATCTGGCTGCCCGCTCACCAGACAACTTCCTTACCATGTCCATTCAGATTCGTCAGGCCACCAGATCCGACGTCCCCGCCCTCCACGGCCTGGTCGCCGAGCTGGCCGCCTACGTTGGCGAAAGCCACAACTTTACCGCTACGATTGCTGCCTACGAAGACGATTTTGACGCCGGTTTTTACCACGCGGTCGTCGCCGAAGACCAGGGCAAAGTGATCGGGATGGCCCTTTACTACTTTGTCTATTCCACCTGGAAAGGCCGGATGATTTACCTCGAAGACTTCGTCCTGGCCCCGGACTATCGCCGCCAGGGAATCGGGCAGCGGCTCTGGGATGTCCTGCTGGAACGCGGCCGGGAACGCGGCTGCAAATTGCTGAAGTGGCAAATTGTGGACACCAATAAAGAGGCCATGAAGTTTTATCACGCTCAGGAGGCCATCATCGAAGACAACTGGCTGAACGGGAAACTTTTCCTGTAATTGTAGCGTGTTACGTTTGTTGATGTTCCTGCGACACGTTTTTTTGACCTCT
>JAUIIF010000825.1 GCA_030431945.1 Bacteroidia bacterium
AACCATGCTACCTCCTTCGTTACCCATTGTCATATACAGGTGCCCCTTCAAGTCACCCTGCTCACTGAAGAAGGCGTCGGTTTGATTAAGGACCAAGTCTTGCTCATCCCACCACAAACTTGGGCTGATGGAGAGATAACTGTCGAAAATTCCGGGATGGTGGATCAGGACATGCGTAGCAAAAAGACCTCCAAAGGAGTGACCAATCAGCATTTTATAGTCCGTCGTTCGGTAATATTTCGCCATGTGTGGCATCAATTCTTCCGCTAAAAAGCGGAGCATTTTATCGGCACCGCCGGCAGTGGGGAAATCTGCTTGCCCGGTCTTGGTGGGGGGCGTAAGATCTCGGGTCCGGTGACCTGTATTTGGTACGCCGACTACGATCATCTCCGGAATTCGCCCCTGATTAGCCAGGAAGCTGACACTGGCTGTAGTGTGGTGAAAATTGCTCCCACCATCAAGTAAGTAAATAACCGGATAAGCCTTATTACCCTCCGGGTAGCTGGGCGGCAGATAAATGTTCAGCGGTCGTTCCTCTTCCAGGATGGTAGAATTGATGCGGTAAGTTTTACCGATTTCAATCCGCTTACTATCCATTTCTTCCGGCTGAGCCGACAGTTGCCAGACGATGCTGAAAAGCATTGTCAAGAGTAAAAAGGAGCGTCTCATGTGGGTAGCTTTGGTTAAAAGTAGATATCCTAAGATATAGTCTACTCTTTATTAAATCAAGGGTGATCGTTCTGAAAGACGACGGAAAATGGCTGGCGTTGCGTAAGCGGGCGCGGCCGCAGGTGCGGGCAAAGTCGGCGCAGCCATCCTCCCCCTTTGCACCTGCGGCCGCGCAAAAAAATGTACCGCGTGCAACTTATGCGAACCCGGCAGACATGATAGCAGTGCGGGATGTTGCAGTGGTAGCCTACCGGTCTCATAAGCCGGTGATCGCAGGTTCGATTCCTGCTCCCGCGTCAAAGTTTTCCCTTAATCCGGCCTACGGGTCATCAATGCTGTAGTATACCTAAGTCAAAGTGGTTTGGGACTTTTTCACTTGCTATCGAGGCTGCTGATTTCGTTAAAAAGCCTCGCCGAAGCTAAGGCTTCGCCTACGTTTTTTGCCTCATCAGCAACCACGCTAGCTACGCGCTAATTGTCCCAAACCACTCCGGCTTAGGTATATGTTCTTTTTTTGGTCCCCGAGTTCGTTTTTTCCTCCGTCCTGACGGTAGCTGACCGAAACATGCTAAGGCATTTTTCAGAAAGCCCGTTGGTCACCTCACCAACGGGCTTTCTTTTTTTTACGGGTGTAGCTTAATGGCCAGAGCGCGGGGTTTGGGACCTCGTAGGTGTCCGTTCAAGTCGGACCACCCGTACCCTCACGTAAATTGGTAGGTTGCCGGAGTTGGTAACGGGCCTCCTTGCTAAGGAGAGACGCGGGAAACCGTACGGGGGTTCGAGCCCCTCACCTACCGCTATGCGGCGCTGGTCATGCGGAAGAAAACAGGACAGATCATTGCCGTCAGAAAAAGTTTTTCTCCACTCCGGAAGCTGGGGCACGGTGGCGTGCAACTGGTCTCGAAAACCAGCCCAACGTTCGCGTTGAAGGTTCGACTCCTTCAGTTTCCGCCTACTTGGTAACGTAGCTCAGCTGGTAGCAGCGTTCGGTTGAAGCCCGAAAGGTCGCAGGTTCGATTCCTGCCGTTACCGCTTCCTGATTATTCTTCCCCCCTTGCGCGGCGTTGCGCCGGCATCGCTTGCAGCGGGTTGACTCCTGGTGGAGATTTACCACCAGGCGGCTGGTCAACTATTCCATCTTTTCCTTAGTTTAGTTCCCGATGGGCCGCAATTATCCTGCT
>JAUIIF010000117.1 GCA_030431945.1 Bacteroidia bacterium
TGTCCGGTAGCGTAAAACTGCCGCCATTGCCATCGTTGTCATCGTCATCGTCGTTGTCGTCGTTGTCGTCGTCGTCGTCGTCGCGCTGGTCAACACATTTCAGGTTGCCGGAAGCATCGTAAATAACTTTCTGATCCCTGGCGGCAGGAGCGCTGAGCCGGAGGTAGTATTCAATGTTTCCGTTCGGAAATTCCAGACGTTGAGTTTTGGAACTAACCACTGAATAGCCGGGAAAATCTATGGTTAGTGATGAACTTACCGTGGAGGGGATGTCGCTATCGGCAATATCAATGGCTGCAAAGCTATACATCCAGTCGAGGTTGAAATAGAGGTCAATGTCAGGACCGGGGCCGTCTTCCAGCTCTACCTTCAGGTAGTAGGTGTCGTCACACAAGTCTTCCCGTTCGGCTTGGTCAATTTGGTAGCCAGGATACTGGCTACTGATGAAACTACGAATACTATCGGGCAGCATGACATTGGTGCTGTCGCTATTGCTGCCGGAGCCGTTATCGTCGCGATCATCATCATCGTCGTCATCATCAGGATAATCCTTTTCCCAGCAGACCAGGGTGCCATCTTCGGTTACTACCAGGTCGTAGTCATCACCATTGTTGGCTACCAGTTCTACTTTGTACTGAAGGCTGCCGTCGGGAAAATCATACCGCTCCACTTTGCCGGCATCAATGGTGTAATCAGCGTAAGAACTGTTGATGACTGCAAGGACTGCCGGTGGAAGTGCCTCTACGGGGAGTTCCGTTGCCGAAAACAGGTAGGTACCGGAGGGGGTGAAGTAGAGGTCTATATCCGCTGCTGGTCCATCTTCCAGTTCTACTTTAATGACCCGGGTGTTGTCACACAGATCCTCATTGTCCAGGTGGCGCAACTGATGTTCAGGGTAATTCGCCTGGATAAAATTGGCGGCAGGGTCAGGTAGCGTGACTGGATTAGGATCGACCAGGTCAAATTCCTCTTGCTGGAGTAATTCACAGCCTGAGGACAGCAGGATTACCCCGAAAACGAGGGGGAGATAAAAGAGCTTTTTCATAATAATTCGCTTTTGTTGGTTAAAAAAGAGGAGGTTGCAGATGGTGGACATAGGTGTGGCCTTACGCCGGAATAGGCGTTGTTCTAAACCGTTACAAATTGTTGTTTAGGAGATCCCGCCTCAGCGAGAGATCATTATTTTTTTAGTACAACTTCCCGAGGAAGTTTGCAGGTGCAGGTAATACAGTCCGCTCCTCAGGCCCGGAGGAAGAAGTACCCGTTGCGGTACCATTGAGAATCGCGGCGCCGTCAATTCCTGAGCGTTGCCCAGCGGGTCTACCAGCGTTAGGCGTTCGATTGGCAGGGGAGAGGAAAGCTGAATGCTGGCGCGGGCGGGATTGGGGAAAACCTTTATTTTTCTTTCCAATTGGCTAGGAAGGAGGTTGTCTGTTGCCGTAATTTTTGACGTATCTCTGGCTATGACAATTTGGATGGTGTCGGCACCAGTTGCCACGGTAGATACTTCTGGTCCGATCAGGAAAATGCTGTCAATGGAGAGGATAAAAGTATCAATCTCCAGCCCAACAATGATGTCCTCTACCACCACGTGAAAACGGCCGATGGCTCCGGACTCGACGGCAACCGCCGTTTGCGTAGTGCGGGTAAACGCAAGCTCTGCCCTTCCGCTTCCATCTCCGTCATGAAACAGCCCCACGGCATTGTCATCGTTCGCTTCCAGCCAGCTGTCTTCGGTAAAGTCAAAGTCCGGCCCGGAATCATCTTCCAACAAGCCCGTGGTGTAGCTCATTTTTAGCGCTATCCCGTAAAAATCAGTTACCGGTTGCTCCGTGTCGTCTAAAAACAGATCAATGTCAATTATTCCGCCCAGCTCCACTAAAGTCGTACTGGGCACCATGTGAAGACGGGGGGCAGGGCCTGTGCCGGCATTAGAAAAGCCATCTGGGGTTATTTCGCCGTGGGTAAGGCCAAAATTTTGCTCAATCGCATTATCATAGTCCTCTCCATCAACTTCACCATTGCCATCACAGTCTGCAAAAGAATAATTGATGCCTGACGGGAAGCTTTGGGTCCATGGAGGAGCACTTGCCTGCGGGGCCCAATCCGTAGCAACCGTCGCCCGGGCCGGCCCCGTAGCACCAAAAGCAACACCCCAGTAGAGTAAATCTACTCCGTTTACCACCCCATTATTATTGAGGTCTCCGGGCCACACTTCTTGAGCTACTGCGGAAGGTTGGCAAAGGGTACAAATGACCAAGATGAGTAAGTAACGAAACATGAGGGAGATGCTTAGTAAATTATTGATGAGGCAAAGATGGAGCAGAATAGCTGCGCTGTCAAGTACAAAATACTTAATTTGCCGAATGAATGATCAGGTGTAAAATTCATAATGTTTTAAATTGTACATGTAAATGATTTAAATTGTTGATTTTAAGGAAATTGATTTAAAAATAAATATAATATGATAAGCTTAGTTTATCGCAAAGCGTAGTTGTTTATGAAGACTTATAAGCTGATGCAACTTTTGCAAACACTTAGTGAGCAGGAATGGGACGATTTCCTTGCTTTTCTTCGTTCTCCTTATTTCACGAAAGAGGCTGTTTCCTGGGAGCTCTGTCTTGCCATCCGGAAATTTTTAACGGACTCCGGTGGCAAGTTGCCCGCGGCCGAAGCGTTGTTTAAGATTATCTGGCCGGATAAAACCTTTCAGCAGAAAACACTGGCCTATTCACTCAGTCGGCTTAACAAGTTAGCGGAGCGATTTCTGATCCTGCAGCAGCAGGATTTAGAGCCGGAGCGTCAGGATTTAACGGCGCTGCAAATTTTCTCAAAGCGAAACCTCGACAAACACTTTGCTGCCACCCAACGTAATTTTCAGGCCCGTCTGTCTACTTCCGTAAGTAGGGGAGAAGCGTTTTATTTGCTAAGGTCTGATTATGCTGAACTTATGGACCAGCATTACGTCCACCAAAAAATCAGAAAGCAGGATAATAGTATTCAGCTGGCAACGGATGACCTCGATCGGTACTATTATCTCCGTAGACTGCAGTACGCATGTTCCATGCTTGACCGGCAAAATATTCTGGAGGTTAGCTATAAGGTAGGCTTATCGGAAGCGTGGATGCATCACCTTACGGGTACGACCCTGATAGGAGAACCGCTGATTCACTTGTACCTGAATATCTTCCGGGCCCTGCGGGAAGAAAGTGAAGAAGGGCACTTTCTTGAATTAAAGACCAGCTTGCTTAATTTAATGGACGAATCAACACCACAAACACTCTCCGAACCATTACTCCTGACGATTAATTATTGTGCTCGGAAAATTCGTGCTGGTCAGGAGGAATTTGTCGGAGAGGCTACGGAGTTGTATCGCAAGGGAATTGAAGCAGGCCTGCTCCTTAAGGACAAAGAAATTTCTCCCTGGACTTATACCAATTTTGTGAAACTAAACCTGCGCCTTGAGCAGTATTCGGAAGCCCGTGAATTCATTGAAGAGTACACCGATCTGCTTCCGGCAAGTTTCCGGCAAAATGCTCATAATTTCAATTACGCTGAACTGCTATACTATACCAATGAAAAGGAAAGGGCACAAGAATATTTAAACCAGGTAGCTTATTCCGACCTCGGATATTACCTGGGAGCAAGGGTCCTGCTAGCTAAAATTTACTACGAAACGGCAGCCGAAGAATCTTTGCTCTCCTTACTCGCATCGTTTACCGTTTTTCTGCAACGAAATCGTCAGGTATCCCGAAACATCATGCGAACGTACCTGAATTTTTGTCAACTTTTCAGCCGCGTGCTACGCACTTCGCCGGCCAAAATGGATAAAGTAATAACTAGAATTGAAGAAATTCAGCCGCTCACGGACCGCAGCTGGCTCCTAGCTGTGGCAAAACAAATAAGTGAGGCCGGAGGAAGGTGAGTTTACTGAACGGCACGCCAATTTGGGTGAGCAGCCATCACCCCATGCGGTTGCGCTTTACCAGGTAAGCCTGCAATACGGACCTGAAACCATTATTGATGTCGGCCTCTACGTAATCAATTTTGTACTGGAGGCACTTCAGCCGCAGACGTTCTTTGTAGGCCTTCACCTGTTCGACGTAGTATTCTTTTACCTGATTGGGCTGGAGCTTTACCCGGTCTCCGGACTCCATGTCGATAAACTCGTAGGGACGGTTGTCGAACTCAAAATCAATTTCCTTGGCCTTATCCACCGTGTGAAAGAGGATAACTTCGTGCTTGGCGTGCTTCAGGTGCTGCAGCGCACTAAAGAGGTCTTCCTCCTTCTCAGTGTCATCAAACATATCACTGAAGATGACCACCAGGGAGCGCCGGTGGATGCTGTCAGCAATTTGATGCAACGCCTGCGCCGCCCCGGTCTTTACCTCCCGCGTAGGGTTGTCGATCAATCGTTGCAAGTGCGTAAGCAGCAACCGGTAATGGGTGGTACTGGACTTTGGCCGGGTATGTAAGCCCACGGCAGTATCAAAAAAACTGAGGCCAAAAGCGTCCCGTTGCTTCATCAACAGATTCATCAGGCTGGCGGCAGCCAGCGCAGAAAAGCGAATCTTGTTAACGTAATCAGCAGATGTCTTGGTTACCTCCGGAAAAAACATGGATGAGCTGGTATCGATGACGAGCTGACAGCGTAAATTGGTCTCCTCTTCGTACCGTTTGGTGTACATTTTGTCCGTCCGGGCAAATACTTTCCAGTCAATGTTGCGCGTCGGTTCTCCATTATTGTAAATCCGGTGTTCGGCAAATTCAACGCTGAAACCGTGGAAAGGACTCTTGTGCAGGCCAATGATGAAGCCTTCTACCACCTGTTTAGCCAGGAGGTCAAAATTGCCGAGATTGCGTACTTGTTCGTTGTCAATTAATTGCATTTCGTTGTTTTGGGGGGACGGGCCGTAGCCAACCATCGGTTACGTGAGCGTGTTCGTCGAGTATAACGTCCGCAATTTACGCATCGTACTAACTTCACCCCTATGCTAGGCAAAATCAAAAAGTATTTAGGTATCGAAGGCGTCAAGCTTGAGCTTGAGTTACCGAAAAAATTCTCCCCGACGCAGGATCAGGTAGAAGGAGCGGTTCGTCTGTTCAGCAAGAACCCGCAAACGGTAACGGCCATTCGCCTCACCTTAATCGAAAAGTACTCCCGTGGCCGCGACGCGGAACAACTGGTGGACGAATACGAACTCGGCGAACTGATCATCAACCAGACCATTGAGGTGCCCGGCGAGGGAGAATTGGTGGAAGTACCCTTTTCCCTGCCATTTACCCCGGCGGAGTCGGACGTTGATGCTTTTGGCAACAAAAACATCCTGTTCAAAGGCTTAGCCTGGGTGGCCCGCAAAACGCGAAATGCCACCTCCGAGTACCGGATCGAGGCCGAGGCACAGGTGAGGGGGGTAGGGCTTAACCCGTTCATCAAGGAAGTGCTGCCAACCTAACGGGCTAACCCCAGCCTACGGGTTTTTCTTCCGGCACCTGAACCACCAGCGTGCCGGCCAGTTTATCGTGCAACCCCTGCCGGAGTGGGTCCGTGAAAATCCACATAATGGCAAAAAGCCAGGCAGAATTAAGGACGCCAATCAGAAAATTATTGGAAAGCGGGTGACTGCCCATAAACTCCAGGTAAGCAGGGACATCCGTCACCTCCAGCAACTCCGGGGTCTGGAAATACCGGACCATCACGAAAACGGAAGCATACACGGCAATTGCCCAGGGGGTGTACCGCAAAAAGCTTTGGTTCCAGCTTATCTTTTGGTGGCTTTTCCGGTCAGTCACCCGCAGGTGCATCAACTTCTTTCCCCAGGTGTAACCGTACAGGCCTTCCAGCAAAGGCTTGTAAAGGGCATCCGCCAGGATACACAGTAAGGCGAGGGGCAACGACTTCAGGTAGACCACTACGTAAACCATTCCAATGGAAAACGGAAGGACAAACAGCCGGTCCAGTAAATAGGCAAACAAGCGGTTACGCAAGCTGGCGGTACGGAGGTCAGCATCGCTGACAGGGGGAGGATTGTCTTCAGGTAACACGGGGCAAAGGTAAGATAAAAGCCTTGCCGATTGGCAAGATCTTACCCGTTAACGCCGGCATTCTTGGCCAGGTCAAAAAACTCATCGAGGTTGGGCGTGATGACAATTTCGGTCCGGCGATTCAGCGCCCGCCCTTCTGCCGTGTCATTATTTCCCCGGGGGTCATACTCCGCGCGTCCGGCAGCGGAGAGGCGTGCCGGGTCGACGTAAAATTCTTCCGTCAGCTTACGCACTACCGCCGTAGCCCGCATGGTGGAAAGCTCCCAGTTGTCCCGGACCCCGTTAATCTTTACGGGAACGTTGTCCGTGTGACCTTCGACAATGACGTTCAGGTCGCGGTGGTCATTGAGGACAGTACTGATGTTGGAGAGCACCCGTTCGGCCGATTCATTTACGCGGGCGGAGCCGGAGGAAAACAGCATTTTATCGCTGATGCTGACGTGGACTTTCCCGCCCCGTACTTCCACCTGGATGTCGTTGCCTTCGATGTCGTCGAGCGAGCGCTTCAGGTTCATCACCAGGGCCAGGTTCAGGCTGTCTTTGCGCTGAATGGATTGATTAAGGTCGCGGATGTAACTTGTCTGACCACTAATGCTCTGCAGGCTCTCGCGAATACTGGTGGCGCCTTCTTTACTGATGACGGAAAGGTCTTCCATCCGGTCCAGCAGGTCGCCATTGGTGCGTTGTACACTCTCCAGCTGGGTGGCCAGCATGGTGCGTTGCTGTTCACTGGCGGAGAGTTTGGTCTCCAGTTCCTTGACTTTGGCCTGGTTGCAGGAAGTCAGGGAAATGGCGAGTAGGGGGAGAAAAAAGAGAATTCTCATGTTGGTTTAAAAGTTTACTCGGGGGCATTAACGTTGGGGAAGGGGGGGAATGTTGTTGCGGGAAGCCCGGCTCCACTGGGTGCCGGCCCTGGTACCGAGGCTGCTGCGGGGCGGACACAATGCCCTGTGAGCCCCGGGCAGCCACGCTTTAATCGAAAATAACCTCGGTAGCACCGTAGCCGAATTTTTCGTGGTATTCATTTTTGAATTTCCGGACGAAGGGGGTCTTTTCCAGGTGCTTGTGAATTTCCTTGCGCAGGATGCCGTTGCCTACACCATGGATGATGAAGATGTTGTCCACCCCCAGTTTCAGGGCCATTTGCAGGTAGTTCTCGAAGTACCGCAGCTGCGTGGCCAGTACCTGATCTTTGGGTACGGAGGCGGGGTCACGGACGAGCGCAGGCAGGTGCAGATCGATGGTATTATCAAAACCAAGTTTGGCGTGCAGATTGGTCCGTTCCACTTTTTTCAGGCTGGGCTCCTGCTTGCGGGGCTTACTCGCCAGGTGGGCCTTGGTGAGCGCCTTCAGGCTGGTGGGGTGGGGCGCGGACGCAGGTGCAGCGTCTGGTTGACGGAGCGTGGGAAAGACAACGTAGAGGTGGGCTTCACGGTACAACTCCGGTACCTCCGTCAGCTTGCTGAAGAATTGATTCCCCTTCACGTTGACTTTTTGAAAATGGCGGGGCCCGGTACCGCCGGGAATCACGGAGCGGACGTCCAGTTCGCAACTCAGTTTTTCGTTCAGCCAGGCATACTGGACGGCATCCAGCCTTTTCTTGGTGTTGGGCTCCAGCTGGCCGGTTTTGGTCCACCGCCGATCAGCGTGGGTGAATACTTTCAGTTCGTAGATAATCTTGTGGGGGGTGCTGTTGAGCAGGTAAACCTCGTAAGCCACGGGTTCCGCCTGATTATCCAGCACCGTGTCAAAGGCAATCTGGACGCCGTTTCCTCCGGATACTTCCGGGTTACTGCGCTGCTGAGGAGGAGCGACCACGGGACGGGCCGGATTCGTTCCGGCCGGCAAGGGCTCCAGGGCTTCTTCCGGAATGGGGATGTGCCCCAGACCGTTATCCAGCTTTACCTGGACGAGCCCGCCGGGCAAAAGGCTGGTGACTTCGCCGTTATTATCGGTGCGCTTCATGCGCACCCGCTGTCCGATGGTGAATTTCATGATTCGTAGAGGTAGGGTCGGTTATAAAACAGGCCTTCCGCAAATTGCAGCAGGCAAGGGGCAAAATTAACCCAAATTGTTGGCCCGGGGTAACGAATGACAGCCTGTTCTGGTGGGGCGGGCATTACTAACCCTCCGGCCCGGTGGTCCGCCGGCTCCGCAAACCCTGGTTAATTCCTTTTTTGCTCCTTAAGGGCGGTATACGGCACCTGCGGCCGCGCCCCCGAAAGCTTACTTGACGAGCAAACGCCGTCCTTCCCGGATGTACTCCCGCACGTTGAGCCAGAAGGCGACAAAAAAGTAAAAGAGGAGCGAAGAGCCAAGGGAGAGGCAGGAGAGGTAAATGAAGTACATTCGAACCCTTCTGGTCTGAATGCCCATACGGTCTGCGAGCCAGGCACAAACGCCGAAGGCAGAACGTTCCAACTTGTTGCGAAGAATATCCATGCTTAAGTCAGTGAGGGTGAAATTTTATTCGGAGAAAGATAGTAATGAAAAGGTAAAAATTGGCCTTTGGTTCAGCCTGAGGCTGCTTAAAGACCAATTTTCGTCAATAACCACGGGCGGTCGACTTCGCGTACGTCCTGTTGCTCCAGGTCCTGAAGTTGCAGCTGGCCAATTGCCACCCGAACCAGGCGCAGCACGGGCAGCCCTACGGCAGCACACATGCGCCGCACCTGGCGGTTCTTCCCTTCGGTAAGGGTAAGGCTGATCCAGGCATCAGGCACCGTTTTGCGGAAACGTACGGGAGGATTTCGCGGCGCTAAGGTACTAACTTCTGCGGAGGAGAGGCGCCGGACTTCCAGTTTGGCGCACCGGTAGTCCTTGCCTTTGAGGCGTATTGTGACGCCCGCAGCGAGCTGGTCCAGCAACCCGGGGGTAGGGGTACCCTCTACCTGTACCCAGTAAGTTTTAGGGTGCCGGCGGCTGGGGTGTAGTAAGGCTGCGTTGAGCCGGGGGTCATCCGTTAAAATGAGCAGTCCTTCACTATCCCGGTCCAGGCGGCCGACGGGATAGACATTTTTGGGGAAAGGGTGCAAGTCGCCCAGAACCCGGTGCGCAGGTACCTCGCGGGTAAACTGGCTCAACATATCGTAAGGTTTATTGATCAGGAAGTAGCGGTACATAGGCAGCAAGGGCGGCGGTCAGCAATGGCACAAAGGTAATTGACTGACCATATCTGCCGGCCAAAGGCTACGAACACGTACTCCCTGTCTCCCGTTCCAGGCTCATAAAACAACAGTACATGCTTCTTTTTGATCTTTTTGGTCTGACCTTAGACTTTGAGCCACTTTTTACCGAGCTGAGGGCCTGGTGGACGGGCTTTCTTTCTTTATTGCCTAACCTGCTGCTGGCCATTATCGTCGCCGTGGTGGGCTGGGTGGCGACCAGATTTCTCAAGAAGTACTTTAACAAAATAAGCCGGAAACTGGTGCGCGACCAGACCCTGGCCGGGCTCATCAGCAGCACCCTGACCATTCTGCTGATCGGGATGATCGTTCTGTTAATCCTTTCGGTACTTGAACTTGACGGGGCCGTCAACAAAATAATCGCCGGTGCGGGCGTGGCCGGTCTGGCCCTGGGCCTGGCCTTCCAGGATCCGATTCTGAATTTTTTCAGTGGTGTTTTACTCACGATCAGGGACCTTTTCAAAATCGGTGACCTGATTGAAGTAGACGGCTATCTGGGCAAGGTAAAAGAAATTACCCTGCGCCATACTGCCATCGAAACCCTGCAGGGGCAGGATATTCTGATTCCGAATAAGATCATGGCCCAAACGCCACTGACTAATTACGACAAGTTGCGCCGCCGACGGGTG